>DATBIJ010000141.1:0-2498 GCA_036557025.1 Thermoanaerobaculia bacterium
GCCTTCTGACGGTAGGCGGCACCCTTCGCCGGCTCGCGGTAGGCGGCGGGGTCCGCGGCCGTCGAGCCCGTCGGCGCGGCGGGATCGAACGCCGGCAGCGAGCCCGTGGTCATCGGCCGGGCCAGCACCGTGTCCGCGCCATTTCCGGGGACGCCGCACGCGTAGCAGTGGCCCCACTTGCAGTCCTCGGTCCGCATCTCCTTCTTCGCCTTGATCAGCTCGATGCCGAGCCAGCGCTTCTTGATGGACACGTCCAGGATGTCCCAGGGAAGCGTCTCCTCCAGGTCGTAGGCGCGCAGATAGGCCGACTTCGGGATGCCCTCGTCTTCGAACGCTTGCGTCCAGAGGTCGTCGCGGAAGTGCTCGGTCCATCCGTCGAATTTCACGCCGGATCTCCAGGCCCGGTGCAGCACGCGCCCCATGCGGCGGTCTCCGCGCGAGAGCACGCACTCGATCTCGGCCTCGCGCGGCTCGTGCCACTTCAGCCGCGCGCCCCGCACGCCGCGGAACTTCTCCTTCAGGTAGGCGAGCTTGCGCGAGAGCTCCGGGACGCCGTCGAAGGGCGCCCACTGGAACGGGGTCCAGGACTTCGGCACGAAGGAGCCGACCGAGACGTTGACGGACTTCTTCCCGTGCTTACGCCCCTGCGCCAGGATGCCTTTCACGAGCTCCACGAGCTCGTCGAGGTCCGCGTCGGTCTCCGTGGGCAGGCCGATCATCGTGTAGACCTTGATCAGGTCCCACCCGCGCGAGAACGCGACGTCCGCCGCCGCGATCATGTCGGCGTTGGTGAAGGTCTTGTTGATTACGCGCCGCAGGCGGTCCGATCCGGTCTCGGGCGCGAACGTGAAGCCGGACTTGCGCACCTCCGAGACGGCGTCCGCGAGACCGACCGAGAAGGCCTCGGCCCGCAGCGAGGGGAGCGAGATCGAGACGCGCCGGTCGGAGAGCTGGGGCGCCAGGCATTTCACCAGCGGCTCGATCTGCGAGTAGTCCGCGGTCGAGAGCGAGAGCAGCCCCACCTCGCTCCAGCCCGACTCGGCGATGAACTTCTTCGTCATGTCCAGCACGTCGTCGGGGGCCAGCTCGCGCACCGGCCGGTACCAGTAGCCGGCCTGGCAGAAGCGGCAGCCCTGCGTGCAGCCGCGCATGACTTCCAGGCCGAGGCGGTCCTGCACGATCTCCACGGACGGGACCATCGGCTTCTCGGGGTAGTAGTCGGGCTTGAGCTCCGGCACCCAGGTGCGCTTGGGCTGCTCCGGAACGCGCGGGTCGTTGCGCGCGATCGAGGTGATGCGACCGGCGTCGTCGTACGCGACGTCGTAACAGGAGGGCACGTAGACGCCTTCGACCTGCGCCAGGCGCGCGAGCAGGTCCCGGCGCGGCAGCGACGCGGCGCGCGCTTGCGCGAAAGCGTCCAGGAAACGCGGCAGCGCTTCCTCGGCGTCGCCGATCAGGAAGGCGTCGAAGAAATCCGCGAGCGGCTCGGGATTGGCGGTGCAGGGACCGCCGCCCAGCACGATCGGATCCTCCTCGCGGCGATCGCGCTGCCAGACCGGGATGCCGGCGAGATCCAGCATGTTCAGGATGTTCGAATAGTTCAGCTCCGCCTGGAGGGAGAAGCCCAGCACGTCGAAGTCGCGGACGGGAGCGAAAGACTCGACCGAAAACAGCGGGATGCCGGCCTCGCGAAGCCTTGCCTCGAGGTCCGTCCAGGGAGCGTAGACGCGCTCGCAGGCGAGCTCTTCTCGCCGGTTCACGATCTCGTAGAGGATCTTCAGCCCGGTGTGGCTCATTCCGATCTCGTAGGTGTCGGGGAAGGCCAGCGCGAGCGTGACCGTCGCTTTCGAGAGGTCCTTGCGCACGACGTTGCGCTCGAGACCGACGTAGCGCCCCGGCTTCTCGACGAGCGGAAGCAGGGGCTCCAGACGCGGGCGGAGGCAGGTGTACCGCATGGGAGCCGTGAATCGTAAATCGTTAATGGGGAATCGCAAAATCGAAGTTGACGGAATTCGGCCGTTTTCTCCGATTCACGATTCCCGTTTCACGATTTACGTCCCCCGCACGTACTTGAACCCGCTGCCGGTGTTTAAAACCACGATCCGCGAGGCGCGGTCCAGCCGTCCCGCATCCGCCAGGATCTTCGCAGCCGCCCAGGCCGCGCCCCCTTCGGGAGCCGCGAAGAGACCCTCGGAAGCCCCCATCTCGTCGCACGCCCGCCGCATCGCCTCGTCGGAGACCGCGATCGCGTCGCCGCCCGTCGCACGGATCGCACGCAGGACCAGAAAGTCCGCGAAGGCCTTGGGCACGCGCAGGCCCGAAGCATAGGTCGCCGCGTTCTCCCAGCGCTGCGAGGTCTCCTCGCCGCGCGCGAACGCGCGCGGGATCGGCGCGCACCCCTCCGCCTGCACCGAGATCAGCCGCGGCCGCTTCGACGAGATCCAGCCCATCTCCTCCATCTCGTCGAAGGCCTTCCACATGCCGATCAGGCCGGTGCC
>DATBIJ010000142.1:0-15845 GCA_036557025.1 Thermoanaerobaculia bacterium
GCCCGCAGGGCCCGCGGCAGATCCTCCTCCGAGATCTCCTCGCTGTCCGCAAAGAGCACGAGCATCTCGACGGCGTGCTCGAGCTCGCGAACGTTGCCCCTCCAGGGGTGTGCCGAGAGCCTCGCGAGCGCCCCGTCGGAAAAGCGCCGCGCGGGTCGGCGGTCGCGCGCGGAGAATCGCTCGAGGAAGTGGCGGGCGAGCCGCGCGATATCCCCGGCGCGATCGCGCAGCGGCGGGATCTCGAGCGGCACCGAGTTGACCCGATAGAGCAGATCCTCGCGGAAGCTCCCCGCCCGCACGCGCGCCGCGAGATCCTCGTTGGTGGCGCTGATCAGCCGGAAATCCACGGGGATCGGACGCCGGCCGCCGACGCGCTCGATCTCTCGCGACTCCAGCGCCCGCAGCAGCTTCGCCTGGACCGCCGGCGAGAGCGTGCCGATCTCGTCCAGGAAGAGCGTGCCGCCGTGCGCGAGCTCGAAGCGGCCCGGGCGCGAGCCCACGGCGCCGGTGAACGCGCCCTTCTCGTGGCCGAACAGCTCCGCCTCGGCCAGGCTGTCGGGCAGCGCGGAGGCGTTGACGGCCACGAACGGGCCGCCCTTGCGGCGGCTCGCCTCGTGGATCGCGCGCGAGACCAGCTCCTTGCCCGTGCCGCTCTCCCCGGTCAGCAGGACCGAGGCCTCCGAGGGGGCGACCCTTTCGATCGCCCGGAAGAGGGTCTTCATCGCCGGGCTCTCGCCGACGAGGCCCTCGAAGCGCGGCGCCGCGCGGGCCTCTTCGCGCAGCCCCCGGTTCTCCACCAGCAAGCGGCGGCGCTCGAGCGCCCGGCGCAGGATCAGCATCAGCTCCGCCGGATCGACGGGCTTGCGGAAGAAATCGAAGGCACCGGCCGCGACCGCCGACAGTGCGGCCTCCCGCTCGGCCTCGCCCGACATCACGACGACCGTCGCGTCGGGATCGCGGCGGCGCGCCTCGCGCAGCAGCTCCAGCCCCTCTTCCACGCGGCCCGAGGGGGGCAGGCGCAGGTCGAAGAGGCAGAGATCCGGGTCGG
Source organism: Thermoanaerobaculia bacterium (assembly GCA_036557025.1). GTDB lineage: Bacteria > Acidobacteriota > Thermoanaerobaculia > UBA5066 > Gp7-AA6 > DATBIJ01. The sequence continues at coordinate 1,049 of DATBIJ010000142.1, forward strand.
TCTCCAGGAGCGCCCGCCCTGCGACGGCATCCCGCGCCGTGGAAACCTCGAACTCCTTCTTCAGCGCGAAGACGAGCTGGTCGAGCAGCCCCGCGTCGTCCTCGACGATCGCGATCCTGCCGGCCGCCGGACCCCGGGTCACTCCGCCGGCCGCGCGGGGGGAAAGCTCGCGCGGACGATCGTTCCGCCGCCCGGCTGGCTGTGGACGCGCAGCGTGCCGCCGTGGAGCTTCATGATCTGCGCGGCCGTGAGGAGCCCGAGGCCCACCCCGCCCTCCTTGGTCGTCTCGAAGGGCCGGAACAGACGCTCGCGGAGGAACTCGGCGCTCATGCCGCAGCCGTTGTCGATCACGTCGATGACCGCCCGGGATCGTCCGCCGCGGCGCCGGGAGGCGAAGCTGCGCAGCAGCACCTTCCCGCCCGGCCCGGCCGCCTCCAGGGCGTTGTCCAGCAGGCTCGCGAACGCGTCGCTCAGGAAGTAGGGATCGCCCCAGATCTCCGGAGGCTCGCCCAGCGAGAGCGCGAGCTCGGGAAGCCGCGCGGCCGCCGAGCGTCGAAGCCGCCCGGAGCCGCTGGTGGCCGCCGAGCAGACGGTTCGGATCACCTCGTTGATGTCCAGCGAGACCTTCACGAGCACGGCCTCCTGGTGCGCCTCCCATCGCCCGACGATCGACTCCAGTCTCGAGATCGTCGAGGCGAGCAGCTCCCGCACGGAGCGCTTGAAGTCGGGATCGTCGTAGTTCTCCTCCAGATTCGAGAGAAGCATCTGGAGGCGAAACTCCATGTTCTTGATGTCGTGGATGAGGACCCGGTCGAGCGCGCTGCGCACGCGGGGGGAGTGGCGGGGGCGAGCCGCGCTCATCGCGTGCCGCCGGCGGGGAACTTCACGAGGACGGCCAGGCCGGGCCGCAGGGCGGTCTTGGCCGGGTCGCGCCGGACTCGGACGAGCACCTGGAACGTGCCGCTCGCCGGGTCGAGCACGGGGCTGATGAAGTGGACCTGCCCCGACGTCTTCGCGTCGGGGAACTTGACGGGCACGACTTCGACCGGGTCGCCGAGCTTCACCCGCAGCAGATCCTCCTCGGGCAGGTAGACCCGCGCCAGCAGGGGCTCGCGAGCGGTCAGCTTGAAGAGCGGCTCCTGCTCGTCCTCGATGACCTTCTGCCCGATGCGCGCGTAGCGCTCGGTCACCACGCCCGAGAACGGCGCCCGCGTGACCGCGCGGTCGCGCATCTCCTTGTGCCGCTCCCAGCGGGCGCGGGCAACCTCGTAGCGGGCGGTCTTCTCGTCGAGCTCCGCGGCCGCGACGATGTGCTCCTTCGCGAGGGCGCGGGAGCGCTCCAGCTCGGCGGCGGAGAGCTTCATCTCCTGCTGTGCTTCGTCGATCTCCAAATCCAGGGCGCGCGTGTCGAGCGTGCAGAGCGCCTGTCCTTTTTCGACGGCCTGGCCGCGCTCGACGTGGATGGCGGAGACGATCCCGTCGAGCCGGGAGGAGATCGCGACATCCTGCTCCACCATCAGGTGGGACGGATAGGCTCTCCCGGCGGTCGCGGGGCCCGCGGTGGCCGCCGCCGCGGCCGAGGCCAACAGCAGCGGACAGAGGACGCTTAAGCCTTTCATTTCCGTGAGATCGACCGGGGCGGGATGTTATCGTTGACCCTCGGCAGATGTCGATTGCTCTCGCCGACGGCGCACCGGAAGCGGAAGCCCGGGGGACCCGGGCCAACTTCCGCTGGAGGCTCCTGGAGCCATGGGACGAGCGCCGTCTGGCCGCCTTCCTGATGACCAAGCATCGCCGGGCCGAATCGGACTGGACCCGGCGGCCCTCCCCGTTCGTCGCGAGCCTGGGGCAGGTCTGGATCGAGTGCTCGGTTCCCGTGACCGCCGAGGGGGCCCTCCCGGAGCTCGAGGCGATCCTGACCAAGGAGCTCAAGGGCATCATTGCCGGGGCCGCCCGGGTCTACGAGGAGATGATCGGCACCGGCGACTGGCGCCGGGTCTCCCCTCCTTAGCGGCCTAGCCAAATTCCGGCCCGGAAGCGGGATTTTCGGCAACCGCCTGAAAAAGGAGGTTTTCCGGACCCGTTTCGTATAATCCGCTCGCAATCGGACCATGGAAGCCGGGTCTGCAGCGGGCCCACCCGGAAGGAATCGGCCAGGAGGTCAAGGATGCTCTCCGTTCCCTCGCTGCGGCTGAACCAGTTCGGCGTGCGGTTCTACGAGGCCCTGCTCTCGGGGGCGGACCTGCAGACGCTGGTCGGCTTCGAGGTCCTCGCCTTCGGCCACGAGACGCAGACCACCCGCGGCAAGAAGAAACCATCCGCCCGCGTCAACTGGGAGTTCCTCGAGAAGAAGATCTCCGCCTCCGAGCAGGCGTTCCAGCGGCCGATCATCCAGCGCAAGATCGAAGAGCTGGTGTCTTACTACCTCCAGTGCGCGGACTCGGGCACCCTGCCGGCCATCCCCGGAAGCGTGCTGCTGGTTTCGGACCGCCGGCTGGAGTTCGCCCCGTCCGGAGGCCGTTCCGACGCCGGCGCCCTGAAGCTCCCGGATGAGCCCGGCATCCTGCGTGCGCTCGACGGGCAGCACCGGCTCCTCGCCCTGCACCAGCTCGCCGAGAAGCACAACCTCAAGGACTTCCAGGTTCCGGCGGTCGTGTTCGACAACCTCACCCCGGACCAGGTCGTCGAGCTGTTCGTGACGATCAACAGCAAGCACACGAAGCTGAACCCGTCGCACTTGATCTCGCTCTCCGGCCGCCGCCTCTACCGCGACGAGAACCTCGCCGCGGCCCACGACGTGATCCGCACGCTCAACGAGGACGAGCACTCGCCGCTGAAGGGACAGATCAAGGTGCTCGGCATCGGCAAGGGCTCCGTGACGCAGGCGTCGCTGGCCGACGAGCTGCGCGACGTCTTCGCCGCCATCGATGCCGCGGGGGGACGCATCGCGCGGGAGTTCCGCGAGAACGCGCGCCGCTTCTTCCTCAACTACTTCAAGGCGGCGGCGCGGGCCTTCCCGGCGGCGTTTGCCGGGCGCAAGTACTCGATCAAGTCCTCCACCGCGCTGCGCGCCTTCCTGCGCATCGTGCCGTACGTGATCGCGATGATCCGCAGCCGCGGCGGCGACGTCTGGTCCGCCGGCGAGCTCGATGCCGCCCTGCGGCCGTGGGCGGAGTCGATCGGCGACAAGCGCTTCGAGACCGAGGGCGCCTGGAAGGAGAAGCTGACCGGCGGAACTCGCTCGGCCGTGGAGATCCTCGCCCGCGAGCTGCGGCAGGGGTTGAACACCTAGCGGGGCCGGGCGTCGGCAAACCTTGCGAGTCTGTTTGGCGTAACTAACAGCAGGGAGGAGCCGGGACATGGGTTTCATCGGAGGGTGTCTGGGCCTTCTCGTCCTCGTCGCGCTGGTCGCGGCGATCTGGGCGATCTGGCGCTATAACAACCTCATCGCCTTGAAGAACCAGGTCGCCAACGCCTGGAAGCAGATCGACGTCCAGCTCAAGCGGCGACACGACCTGATCCCCAACCTGGTCTCCTCGGTCAAGGGCGAGATGAAGTTCGAGCAGGAGACCCTCGAAAAGGTCATCCAGGCCCGCAACAGCGCCGTGGCCGCGAAGGGCGTCCACGACGTCGCCGACAAGGAGAACGTGCTGACGCAGGCGCTGGGCCGCCTCTTCGCGCTGGCGGAGGCCTATCCCCAGCTGAAGGCCAATGACAGCGTCAAGGCGTTGATGGAAGAGCTCTCCTCGACGGAGAACAAGATCGGCTTCGCGCGGCAGTTCTACAACGACATCGCGACGCGCTTCAACACGGCGCAGCAGGTCTTCCCCGACAGCTTCATCGCGAAGGCCTTCAACTTCCAGAACGTCGAGCTCTGGGAGATCACCGACGCCGCCGAGCGCGCGGTTCCGAAGGTCGACCTGGGACTCTCGCAGTCCTAGGCAAAGTTGGCCGCGACCCGCGTCCCGCTCAACCTCTACGAGCAGCAGCGCCGCAACCTGCGGCGGACGGGCTGGTTCCTGGCCGCGTTCGTCGCCTTCCTGGCGTTCCTGGGATGGGGAGCCGACCGGTTCCTGCTGCGCGGCGGGTGGTTCTGCACGCTCGGCGCCGTCGCGGTCGGCGGCATCTCCTCCGCCTGGGCGCTGAAGAACGGCGACCGCGCGGTGCTGACCTCCTCCCGGGCCGTGCCGCTGGACCCGGTCCAGTCGAACCACCGGATGCTCGACAACGTCGTCGAGGAGATGGCGATCGCCTCGGGCCTGCCCAAGCCGAAGATCTACGTGATCCCGGATCCCGATCCCAACGCCTTTGCGACCGGCAGCGGGCCGCAGCGCTCCTCGATCGCGGTGACGCAGGGCCTTCTCGACACGCTCAACCGCGAGGAGCTGCAGGCGGTGGTCTCGCACGAGATGGCCCACGTGAAGAACTTCGACATCCGTCTGATGACGGTCGTCGCGGCGCTGCTGGGCGCGGTGCTCCTGATCTCGGATTTCGCGCGGAGCGGCATGCGCTGGGGCGGGCTGGGCGGCGGGCGCCGCAAGAGCTCCTCGGACAAGGGGGGCGGCGGCGGGATCCTGATGCTGATCTTGCTGGCGGTCTGGATCCTCTCGGTGATCCTGGCGCCCTTCATCGCCCAGCTGGTCGCGATGGCCGTCTCGCGGGAGCGCGAGTACCTCGCCGACGCCTCGGGCTCGGAGATGACCCGCAACCCGCTCGCGCTCGCCTCGGCGCTCGAGAAGATTGCTTCGCACCCTGGCGCCACCGGCTCCATCAAGCAGGGCGTGGCGCACCTCTGCATCGAGGACCCGAAGGGCCGCGACGCGAAGGCGAAAGAAGAGAAGTGGATGAGCTTCCTCTCGACGCACCCGCCCGTGGCGAAGCGCGTCGCGCTGCTCAAGGAGATGGGATACCGGCAGCTGGCGTCGCCGTAGGCCGGCGCGTCGCGCTCAGCCCTCTCCCCCCAGGGCGCCGGCGACGGCCGGACCGATCTCGTCCGCGTACCGGACAGAATCGCGCAGGCGAGCGCGTCCGTCCGCCGTCGACGCCTCGCCGATCGCGATCTCGACCGCGCCCTTCCAGGCATCCCCCAGCAGGACCAGCGGACGCGGCGGGATGTCCCCCTTGACGATCGACTCGGCGAAGAACACCAGCTCGAGCATGGTGCCCAGTCCGTGCGGCAGGAAGATCGCGGCGCGCGAGAAATCGCGCAGCAGCCGCAGCCGGTCGGCGAGATCGGCGGCGGTGACGGCGCGGCTCACCCAGGCATTGGGCGGACCGGAACCGTCGATCACGACGCCGATCGACTCCCCTCCCGCCTCCGAGGTTCCGCGGCAGACCGCCTCCATCGTCCCGCCGTAGCCGCCGCAGACGACGAGGGCGCCGCGCCGGGCGAGCTCCTGCCCCACGGCTCGGGCGGTCTCGTAGTCGGGATCGCCCGGTCGCGGGCGGCTCGATCCGAGGACCGCCACGCAGAAACGCGGCGCGGGGGGCGGCGAGGCCACGATGCGTCAGTTTGCCGCAACCCCGAGGGTCCCGGCGGCTGTTACGCTCCCGCTGGCCATGGCGGACGCGAGACCAATTCCGCTCCCGCGGGGTTCCGGGACCGTTTTGTCTCCCGAATCGGAGCCGCGCGCGGGCTCGCCGGCCGACCTGCCGCCGCCGGACTCCCACGCCGTAATCGGCCTTCGCTGGCTCATCCGGCTCCGCTGGGGAGCGGCCGCGGCTCAGGTCGCCGTCATCGCCGCGGCGCAGGCGACGCAGGGAAACCTGCCGCTGGGCCGGCTCTCGATCCTCGTGGCGGCCCTCGCGGCGAGCAATGCCCTGCTGTCTCTCTTCCGTGGACACCTCGCTCGCCCGAGTCTGTGGTGCGGGGCCGCCCTCGCACTGGACATGCTCCTGCTGACGGGTCTCCTCGGCCTGACCGGCGGGGCCTCCAACCCCTTCAGCGTGGTCTATCTGGTCCACATCACGCTGGCGGCCGTCATGCTCGGCTCGCGCTGGACGCGGGGACTCGCAGCGCTGGCGATCACCTGCTACGCGGTCCTGTTTCTCGGGGACTCCTCGGCCACCGCCCCCCATTCGGAAACCGATCTGCGCAACCACCTGCAGGGGATGTGGGTCGCGTTCGCCGCCGCCGCGATCCTCGTCGCGTATTTCGTGGCAAAACTCTCCGCCGAGCTGGAACGGCGGGACGCCGACGTCACCGAGATGCGCTTGCGCGTCGCCCGCCAGCAGAGGCTCGCGTCCGTCACGACGCTGGCCGCCGGCGCCGCGCACGAGCTGGGAACGCCGCTGGCGACGATCGCCGTGGCGAGCGTCGAGCTGGAGCGAGCGATCCGAAACCTGCCGCCCGCGCTGGCGGGCACGCTCCGGGAAGACACCGAGCTGATCCGGGCGGAAGTCGGGCGCTGCCGCGAGATCCTCGCGCGGCTCGCCTCCAACGCGGGGCAGTCACCGGGCGAGACGCCCGCCCTCGTCTCGATCCGCGAGCTTGCGGCGCAGCTCGCACTGACCCTCCCTCCCGAACGCCGCGCGCGGCTGCGCCTCGAAGGCCTGGAGGCGGATCTCCGGCACACGGCAACCCGCGAGGCGCTGACGCAGGTCGCGCGCAACCTCCTCGAGAACGCCTTCGAGGCCGGCGAAGGGGACGTCTGCCTGCGCTTCGAGAGTTCCGGGCCCCGGCTGCGGATGATCGTCCGCGACGACGGCAGAGGCATGACGCCGGAGGAGCTCTCCCGCGCCGGCGAGCCCTTTTTCTCGACGAAGCAGCCTGGCGCCGGGCTCGGTCTGGGGCTCTTCATCGCGCGATCGCTGACGGAGCAGATGGGCGGCCGCCTGCGGATCGCGTCCCGGCCGGGCGCGGGGACCACCGTGACCGTCGACCTGGACGGCACCGCCGCCGAGGCGGGAGGGCACCGCGATGCCTGAGACCTCCGTGGGCGCCCCGACCCTGCTGATCGTCGAGGACGACCCGACTCTGCGCGGCCGGCTGGGCCGCGCCTTTCGCGAGCGCGGGTTCGAGGTCGTCGAGGCGGGTGACGCGGTCTCGGCATCCGCGGCCGCTCGCCGCGGCCCGCCGGAGTACTCCATCGTCGACCTGCGGCTTCCCGACGCGTCCGGCCTGGAGGTCGTGCGCGCTCTCGCGGAGACGGATCCGAAGACCGTCATCGTCGTGCTGACGGGATACGGGAGCATCGCGACGGCGCTCGAGGCGGTGCGCCGCGGGGCGACTCACTACCTGACCAAGCCTGCCGACGTGGAGGAGATCCTCGCGGCCTTCGGAAGGTCGGGCGAACCGCCGGCCCCTTCCCTTCCTCCCTCCGTCCCGTCGCTCGCCCGAGTGGAATGGGAACACATCCAGCGCGTCCTCGCGGACTGCGGGGGCAACGTCTCTCACGCCGCCCGCCTGCTCGGCCTGCACCGCCGCTCCCTCCAGCGCAAGCTCTCGAAGGCACCCGTCCGGAGCTGAAGATCCCTGCGACAACGTGCCGCAGCCCACGACGGGCGGTCGGACGCTAACCTGCGTCCGTCGCTTGTGATGGCGACCTGGAGGAGACGGCATGACGCAGACCCGGCGGTTCGGAACGTTCACGGAGATCGTCGCACTCCTGTTCGCCGCGGCGTGGATTCAGGCACAGGCAATGGGCGAGATTCGCGGGACTCTCAAGGACCCCACCGGCGCCGGCATCTCCGGGGCGACGGTGAAGGCGACCGATGCCGGTGGCGCGGTCTTCGAGGCGACGAGCGGCGCGGGCGGCGGCTTCGTCCTGCCCGCGCTGCCGCCCGGCGCCTACACGCTCTCGATCACAGCCCCCGGCTTCGAGACCGCCTCGCGCCGCGTAGAAGTGACCGCCGGCGGGTCCACCGCAACGGATTTCGAGCTTTCGCTCGCAGGAGTCCGGGAAGATGTGCAGGTCCGCTCCGCGACGCGGTACGAGCGCCCCCTCGCAGACGTCCCCGTCAGCGTCTCCGTCGTCACGCGCGAGGAGATCCAGCGGACGCCCGGCCGCTCGATCGACGACGTGCTTCGCAACGTCGCAAGCGTCCAGTTGCAGGGGGATTCCGCCGACGCCGTGTTCCCGCTCCAGCCCTCGATCGCCATGCGAGGCCTCGGTGTCGGGGACACCGCGGACCGGTCGCTCGTGTTGCTCGATGGCCTTCCCCTCAACGGCGGTTTCTTCGGTCAGGTGCTCTGGAATCGGGTTCCGAAGGAGACGATCGAGCGCGCCGAGGTGGTCCGGGGTGCCTCCTCCAGCCTGTTTGGCTCGTTCGCGGAGGGCGGCGTCGTCGACATCGCGACGCGGATCCCCGATGGCCGCGAGGGCGTCGGATACGTCCAGTACGGAGAAAACGACCGCTTTCAGGCCGACGTCTCCGTCGGGGATCGATTCTCGGGAGGTCGCGGGCACGGAAGTCTCCACGCCCAGTACTACTCGACGGACGGCTTCTACCGCGTCCCGGAGGAGGAGATCCGGCCGATCGACGAGCGGCAGGCCGCCGAGCTCTACCAGGTCGGGGGAAACGCCGGGTTTGCGATCTCCGAGACCGTGCGAGGCTTCGTGCGTGGCAGTTTCCTGGATCAGGAGCAGGACGGCGACCTTCAGCTCGCCGAGACCAGCGCGAAGTACGGAAGCGCCGCGGGCGGCGTCGATTTCGACCTGGCCCCGGGTCAGCGGCTTGCGCTGCGCGCCTTCTGGGGAGACGAAAGCTATCGGGTGCACAACGTCACGATCGTCAGCGACGAGGAGACGTTCGTGGCCAACCCGCACCACACCACCTCCACCGACTTCGGGGGCTCGGCGCAATGGACGAAGACGGCGGTCGCCACCCTCTCCGCCCTCACCTTCGGCCTGGATTTCCGACGCGTCGACGGGGTGGACGACCAGCAGGTCCTCAACGAGCCCGGCATGGTCTCCGAACACATCGTGGGCGGGGGTGTCCAGACATCGCTCGGTGCCTTCGGCGAGGCAAGCCTCAAGCCGACGGACCGGCTGGAAATCCTGCTCGGCCTTCGCTTCGATCGCTTCGAGGAGACCGACGGGCGCCGCACGATCAACGGGGTCGAGGAGACCTTCGAAAACCGGGATCTCGACACGATCAGCCCGCGTCTGGCCGCGCGCTATCGAGTCTCACCGGCCCTTGCCGCGCGCGCCACCTACTACGAGGGCTTCCGGGCGCCGACGCTCGCCGAGCGCTATCGCTCCTTCGAGTCTCCGACCTTCCGTGGGCTGTCGAACCCCTTCCTCGAAGAGGAGAAGCTCCGTGGAGGCGACGTCGGCGTCGACCTGCAGCTCGGGGCGCTGTCCGCGCAGATCAACGGTTTCTACAACCGGATGGAGAACTTCGTCGGAAGCGCCGAGGTCGGGTTCGAAAACGGGAAGTTCACGGTTCAGACCGCCAACGTCGCGGAGACTCGCGCGACCGGGCTCGAGCTGATCGCGAACGTCCGCCCCTCGCCACAATGGAACGTGACCGTCAACTACACCTACACGGATGCCGTCGTCACGGACGGAGAGCTGGAAGGCAATGTCGTCGAGGGCGCGCCGCGCAACGCCTTCTCGGCGGCGATCTCCTGGGCACCGACCGCCACGATCACGATCTCTCCCTCCGTGCGCGCGGTCGGCGACACCTACCAGGACATCACGAACGAGGCGCTCCAGGACGCCCGCGTGCTCGTGGACCTGTTCGCGTCGTGGCAGGCACACCCGAACCTCGCCCTGATCTTCCTCGGCGAGAACCTCTTCGACGAGGAATACGTGGCCGACGGGTTCGGGGGATCGCTCGGCGCGCCGCGCCAGATCTCGGGGGCCGTGCGAGTGGGTTTCTGAGCCTCAGTCGAGGTCGAAGTCCCGGATCGGCCGGGGGGTCTTGTCCGCCTTGGCCTTCTCGAAGAGGTCCTCGAACTTCGCGTTCAAGACCTCCTTCTTCTTCTTTTCGGCCTCGACCGCGGAGACGAACTTCTCCTCCCGCTCGACGTCCGCCTGCTTGAGGGCCACGATCGCGTCGTCCACGGTGCCGAACTTGCGGGCGACCTTCGGCGGCTCGTGCGACAGGACCGTCTCGAGCTTCGGGTCGATCTTCAGCTTCGCGCCGCAGCAGGGGCAGAGCAGGTCGAAGGGCATGGGGAGAGTCTAGCGCCCCGGAACGCTCTTCCGGGGCGGATGGGCTCGGGAAGTGGGGTCATTTCCCTTCCTTCCAGCGCCGCCGCTCCCGCCGCTCCCGGGCATCCGGCCGGGACTCGTCGCGCGGAGGGGACATCATGCGGTCCAGGCGGCGGATCTCCCGGGCCTCCGGCGACGGGGCCGGCGTGCGGTCCTCGTAGAGCGCCCGGGCCTGCGCCTTGGGGATCGAGCGCTCCGCCAGGCCCGCGATGCGAAGCTCACGGCGGGCGCCGGCCTCGGTGGTGACGATGAGCTCGTCGCCGACGCGGACCTCGCGATGCGGCTTCGCCCGCGCGCCGTTGACGTCGACTTTTCCTCCGTCGCAGGCGGCCTTGGCCCGGGTCCGGGTCGGGAAGACGCAGGCGACGTGGAGCCAGACATCCAGCCGGACGGAGTCCGGCGGCTGTCGGTCGCCGCTCAGAGCTCGGCCTCGTCCTCGGCGCGACGCGGCGTCGACTCTTCGGAAGCGCGGCGCGGCGCGGGCTCGTCGAAGGGAAGCCGACGGGCGCCGCCGCGCGACGCGAGCCACCCGCGGAACTCCTCGGTCGCGCCCGCGAGCTCCTCGGACGGACGCGCGAGGAAGAAGCCCTGGGCGGCGCCCACCCCCTCGGAGACGCAGACGTCGAGGTCATCCGCGGCCTCGATGCCCTCGGCGATGAGGCCCACGCCGTTCTCGCGGGCGACTTGAACGAGCAGCTGGAGAATCGAGCGCCGCGGCGAGTCCTTGCCGATCCCGCGCGTGATCTCGCTGTCGACCTTGATCCAGCGCGGGGTCAGGCCCGCGCAGTACTTCAGCACCCCGTACCCGGACGTCACGTCGTCCAGCGCGATCGCGACCCCCAGATCGTGCGGCACGTTCAGAGCCGAGCGGATCCGCTCGAGCGACGCGATCCTCTCGATCTCGACCAGATCCAACGCCAACCGCGCGTAGGGGAACTCGACGCGCTCGACCGCTTCGCCGAGCCCCGAGAGCGAGTCGGAGTCCTCGGTCAGGAGCCCGGGGTTGACGTTCAGGAACAGCACGCTCTCGCCCGGGAGCCGCTTGGCGGAGTCGAGCACCACCATCCACGACATCCGCTCGAACGCCCGCTCGATTCCCAGCACGTGCGCCGCGGGAAAGATCTCCGCGGCGAGATGCCGCGTGCCGTCGGGAGACGCGCCGCGGATCAGCCCCTCGAAGCCGAGCGCGTCGCCGGTGCTCAGGTCGAAGATCGGCTGGAACTCCGCGTAGAGCCTCCCCCGCTGCAGCACGTCGAGCAGCCAGAGCGCGCGGACCTGGCGGCACGCGAGCCGAAGCGGCATCAGGTTGCCGATCGCGTCCCACCGCGTCTGGTTGGGATCCTCGGGCGAGACGCGCACGGATCCCGCGAGCGGCCCGAGCCTCTCGGCGAGGTCCGGCAGGACGGTGGGGACCTTCTCGACGAGGATGCGACGGGCCTTGCCGTAGATCTGGCCGCGCCCCCACGTCCGGCCCAGGACGGCCGCGAGCGCGCGCTCCGCCTCCGGCGTGTCGGCGCGCAAGAAGATCGCGCGCGACATCCGCCAGCGTTCGAGACGTCCGAGGGAGCGGGCGTCCAGGATGCCCTCGGGTCGCATGAGGCCATTGTACGGACCGGCAGGGGATCGGGGAAGCGGAAGCCCCATAGAATCGCCTCGCAAGGAGGAGACATGCCCGAGAGCGAGTTCGACCGCAAGGCGGTGTTGGGGGTCCTGAACCGGATCCTGGAGGCGGAGCTGGCGGGGGTGGTCCGCTACACGCACTACTCCTTCATGATCTACGGCTACACGCGGATTCCCATCGTCTCCTGGCTGCGCGAGCAGGCCCTCGAGAACCTCACGCACGCCCACGCCGCCGGCGAGCACATCACGCACCTGGGCGAGCACCCGTCTCTGGCCATCGGTCCGCTGCTGGAGACCCACAAGCACGACATCGGCGACATCCTTCGGGAGGCCCTCGATCACGAACGCCAGGGCGTCACGCTCTACAAAGAGCTGCTGCGCCTCGTCGAGGGGAAGTCGATCTACCTGGAGGAGTACGCCCGGGAGATGGCGGCCGCCGAGGAGATGCACATCGGCGAGGTCGACAAGATGCTGCGCAAGCCCGGGGTCGTCGGCGTGAGCGGCGCCTAGCCCGGAGAGCTTCGGCTCGCTTACGCGTCGCGGTCCTGGTACTGCTCCTTCAGCTTCGCCAGGATCCCCGCGTCCGCGAGCGTCGTCGTGTCCCCGAGGACGCGGCCTTCCGCGAGATCGCGCAGCAGGCGCCGCATGATCTTTCCCGAGCGCGTCTTGGGCAGGTCGGCGACGAAAAAGAGCTTGTCGGGTTTGGCGAGCGATCCGATCTTCTTGGCGACGTGATTGCGGATCTCCTGCATCAGGTCGCCCCCTCCCCGATCCGCCTTTTCCTTGAGGATCACGAAGGCCGCGATCGCCGTCCCCTTCAGCTCGTCGGCGACCCCGACGACCGCGGCCTCGGCAACGGCCTGATGGTCCACCAGCGCCGACTCGACCTCCATCGTTCCGATCCGATGCCCCGCGACGTTCATGACGTCGTCGACGCGCCCGAGCAGCCAGAAGTTGCCCTCCTTGTCGCGCTTGGCGCCGTCGCCGGGGAAGTAGGCGCCTTTGCCCCAGCGCGACCAGTAGGTCTTCACGTAGCGCTCGTGGTCGCCCCAGATCGTCCGCAGCATCGCGGGCCAGGGGCGCGTAATCGCGAGATACCCGCCGCCGACTCCGACCTCGGTTCCGTCGGTGTCGAGGATCTTCGCCTCGATCCCCGGGAAGGGGTGCGTCGCGGAGCCCGGGCGCGTCGTCGTGAGACCGGGCAGCGGCGTGATCAGGATCATGCCGGTCTCGGTCTGCCACCAGGTATCCACGATCGGACAGCGACCGCCGCCGATGTTCTCGTGGTACCAGATCCAGGCCTCCGGATTGATCGGCTCCCCGACCGAGCCGAGAAGCCGAAGCGAGGTGAGGTCGTGCTTCGCCGGGTGCTCCGTGCCCCACTTCATGAAGGCGCGGATCGCCGTCGGCGCCGTGTAGAGGATCGTGACGCCGTGGCGCTCGACGATGTCCCAGAAGCGGTCGCGCGCCGGCGTGTCCGGGGCACCCTCGTACATCACGCAGGTCGCGCCGTTGGCGAGCGGGCCATAGACGATGTAGGAGTGGCCGGTGACCCACCCGATGTCCGCGGTGCACCAGTAGACGTCCTCGTCCTTGAGGTCGAAGATCCACTTCGTGGTCGCGTAGACCCCGACGAGGTAGCCGCCGGTCGTGTGCAGGATGCCTTTGGGCTTCCCGGTCGTGCCCGAGGTGTAGAGGATGTAGAGGGGATCTTCGGCGTCCATCGTCTCCGGCGGGCAGAACGCCGGCGCCGCCTCCATCCGCTCGTGCCACCAGTGCTCGCGCTTCGGATCGAACGCGACGTCCGCCCCGGTTCGCTGCACGACCACGACGTTCTCGATCGAGGGCGTGTCGCGCAGGGCCTCGTCGGCGATCTTCTTGAGCGGCACGATGCTCCCCCGCCGCCAGCCGCCGTCGGCCGTGATCAAGAGCTTCGCGCCCTGGTCGTTGATCCGGTCGCGCAGGGACTCCGCCGAGAATCCGCCGAAGACCACCGAGTGAATCGCTCCGATCCGGGCGCAGGCGAGCATCGACACCGGCAGCTCCGGGATCATCGGCAGGTAGATCGTCACCCGGTCGCCCTTCCGGACGCCCAGCGACTTCAGCACGTTGGCGCACTTGGAGACCTCGCGATGGAGCTCGCGGTAGGTCAGCGTGCGCTGCTCCCCCGGCTCGCCCTCCCAGATCAACGCGGCCTTGTTCTTGCGCGCGCCCGAGAGGTGCCGGTCGAGACAGTTGACGGAGACATTGAGCTTGCCGCCGACGAACCACTTCGCGTCCGGCGGCTTCCAGGCGAGGACCTTCTTCCAGGGCTTGATCCAGTCGAGCTCCTTCGCGAAGCCGGCCCAGAACTTCTCGAAGGAACGGTCGGCCTTGCGGTAGATCGCGGCGTCGCGGACGTTCGCCTGCTTGGCGAAGGCCTTCTTCGGCGGGAAGCGGCGCTTCTCGAGAAGCAGCGCCTCGAGGGTCTTTGTCTCCGTGCCGGGCATCCCGCGGATTCTAGCCGGGGCCCCGGTTGGGTATCCTCTCGGGACCAAAAATGCCGGACAAATTCTCGAAGGGCGCCGCGGAAGCCTCCGGGAGCGGTGCCGCACCCCGCCGAACCGCACCCGCCGCCCTCACGAAGGAGGAGCGGAGGGTCATTTTCGCGTCGTCGCTCGGGACGGTCTTCGAGTGGTACGACTTCTACATCTACGCGACGCTGGCGCCGTTCTTCGCGGCGCTGTTCTTCCCGCCCGGCAACGACACCGCGGCGCTGCTCTCGGCGTTCGCCACGTATGCGGCCGGGTTCCTCGTGCGCCCGTTCGGCGCCATCCTGTTCGGACGCATCGGCGATCTCGCTGGCCGCAAGTATACGTTCCTCATCACCATCATCGTCATGGGTACGGCGACGTTTGCCGTAGGCCTGCTGCCGACGTTCGCGACGATCGGCTGGCTTGCGCCCGTGCTGCTCGTCGCATTGCGGCTGCTGCAGGGACTCGCGCTCGGCGGCGAATACGGCGGCGCAGCGACCTACG
>DATBIJ010000143.1:0-6848 GCA_036557025.1 Thermoanaerobaculia bacterium
ATCTACTCCCACATGATCGACTCCGTGCTCTATCTGCCCGACTACCCGATCGGGCACTTGATCGCGCACCAGGTCGAGCGCAAGATCGAGAAGACCGGCAAGATCGGCCCCGAGTTCGAGCGCATGGCCAAGGCGGGCAACATCGCGCCGGATCTCTGGATGAAAAACGCGACCGGCCTGCCGGTCGGGCCCGAGGCCCTGCTCGAGGCCACGGCGGAGGCGTTGAAGGCGATCGAAGGAGGCGGGAAATGATCCCTCGACGATTCCTCGCCGCGGCCGCTGCGGCGCTCGCCCTCGCGGTGCTGTCCTGCCGAGAACAGACGGTTCCGCAGTCGCCTCCCGCGCCCATTTCCGACTCCGCCCGCCCGACGCCCGCCCCCGTCGCGGGCACCGGCGCCTCCGGCGAGCGCGTGCCCACGCCCGGCGGGACGCCGGCGCTGGGATCGGTGACGCTGACCAAGTCGGTCAAGGCCGACCACAGTCCCGGCGAGGCCGCGAGCACCTTCGCCCCGAACGAAACGGTGATCGTGACCTACTTCCTCGCCGACGGGCGGCCCGAGAACGTCGTCAAGGTGCGCTGGATCGCGCCCAACGGCGCCGTGCTGAACGAGGCCTCCTCGACGCTCGGCAAAGTCGGCGACGGATGGGGCGAGTTCCGCGTCAACCGGCAGCCCGGACTGGAGCCGGGCACGTACCGGGTCGAGCTGTATCTCGACGAGACGAAGGCGGGCGAAGGCAGCTTCACGGTCGACGCGACCCCGCCGCCCACCGCGACGCCGTAGAGAGAGTCCTCAGTCCTCGGCACGGCCAGCCTGCAGCGCACGCAGCAGCGTGCGGTCGACGTGCGTCGCCAGCATGATCAGGCCGAGCGCGATCAGCGTGTAGCCGCCGACCGTGGCGATGAAGATGAGCGCCTGGACGCGATCGCTGAAATCCGTCAGCCACAGCATGACGGCGATCAACAGCGCTTCGACCATCACCGCGCCGCCGAGGGCAAGTTTGAAATTGCGCTGGCCCTTTTCGATACGGTCGAGCGTGAGGCGGGCGAGATCAGACATGGGGCGCTCCTTGCGTTCGAGTGAGAATGAGGATGACGACGATCGCGAGGATGACGAACTCGACGAGTGCCGCGATCACGATCGGATTGGTCCACCAGCGCCGAAGGCTCATGCCGCGTCCTCCATCAGAGCGCGCGCCTGCTTCAAGCCGGACGCGAGGCGCGACTTCACCGTGCCCAGCGGCGTATCCGTCACCGCGGCGACCTCTTCGAGCGACAGTCCATCGAAATAGTGGGCGACGAGGACGGTGCGCGAGAGCGGCGTGATTTTCTGAAGCATGGCTTCCAGCGCGAGCTTTTCGCCAGGATCGGTAAACGGCGCCGCGGTGTGTTCGAGCGTCGCATCGCCTCCGCGGAGCGCCTCGCGCTTGAGTTCGCGGCGCATGGTGCGGTGCGCTTCGCGCGTGGCGATGCGATAGGCCCAGGCGCGGAACAGCGCGGGATCGTTGAGCCAGGCGAGGCCGCGCCAGATGCGCAGAGACGTCTCCTGCAGCACGTCGTCGGTGAAGCCGGCGACGAGGCGTCCGACATAGCGGCGCAGCGAAGGCTCGATGGCGCGCAGCAATTGCTCGAAGGCGTGCAGGTCTCCGGCCTGTGCGCGGAGGATGAGGCGCGGATCATCATTGGGGCTCACGGCGCGTTCCAATCCTAAAGACCCGGCGGCGCGGTAAAAGGTTCGCCTGCGACCCTGGAAATTTTCTGCGCAGGACGGGCGCCCTCCCGCCCCTCAGGCCAACAGCCCCCTGCGTATCCCGACCAGCACCGCGCGGGTGCGGTCGCGCACGCCGAGCTTCGAGAGGATCGAGGAGACGTGGTTCTTGACGGTGCCTTCCGCCAGGCGCAGGGCCCGCGCGATCTCCTTGTTGCTGTAGCCGCCCGAGAGCATCCGCAGGACTTCCACCTCGCGGCCCGTCAGCGGGTCGGGCGGCTCCAGGGTCTCGAAGGTTGCCGGTTCCGAGGCGACCGCGCGCTCGACTCGCGGATCGGCGGCCGGGGCGACGAGCCGTCCTCCGGCGGCGACCGTTCGGATCGCCTCGACCAGGCGCTCGAGCGTGACGTCCTTCAGGAGGTAGCCGCGCGCGCCGGCGTCCAGCCCCTGCAGGATCAGCTCCGGATCGTCGAAGGTCGTCAGAATGATCGTCGGAGGAAGCCCGCCCTCCTGTCTCAGACGCCGCAGCACCTCGAGGCCCGAGAGGCCGGGCAGACGCAAGTCGAGCAACACGAGGTCGGGCTTCGCTTCGGGGACGACCGACAGCGCCTGGACGCCGTCGGACGCCTCGGCCACGACCGCGATGTCGGGCGCCAGCGCCAGAAGGCTGCGCAGGCCCTCGCGCACCAGCGTCTGGTCCTCGACGAGACAGACGCGAATCATCGCGCGGTCCCGGCCGGGAGGATCGCGGTCAGGCGGAAGCCCTCGCCGGGGCTCGCGCTCCAGGAGACGCTGCCGCCGCCCTCCTCCAGCCGCTCCCGCATCCCGGAGAGGCCCGCCCCCGCCTCGATGCGGCTCGCGCCGTCGCCGTCGTCGCGCGCCCGGATCTTCACCTGCGACTCCTCGACCGCGAACTCCAGCCACAGGTTCCGGGCGCGCGCGTGGCGGACGGCGTTGGTGATGATCTCCTGCGCGCACCGCACGAGCGCCTGTGCCGCCCGCGGATCCGACACGCACAGGCCGTCGTCGAAGGCGAGGTGGATGCGCGGGCTCGGAATTCCCTCGGCCAGCCGGCGCACCGCCGCCGCGAGATCCAGCGATTCCTCGTGGCGAAGGGCGCGGACCGACTCGCCGACGTCGCCCAGCAGGCCGCGCGCGATCTGTTGCGCCGTCGCGACGTGGCGCTTCGCCTCTCCCTCGGCACGATGCGAAGCGGCCTCGAGGTTCAGCGAGAGCGCGGCCAGGTGATGGCCGAGAACGTCGTGCATCTCGCGGGCGATCCGGAGCCGCTCCGCCGCGCGGCTGCCCTCGGCCAGCAGCTCCCGCGTGGCGTCGAGCTCGGCGTTCGCGGCCGCCAGCCGCATGCGGTCGAGCTCCTCGCGCCGCAGCAAATCGGCCGTGAAGGCCGCGAGCACCTGAAACGGCAGGTACGCGCCCGCGAGCGCGACGGCCCAGTGCCAGTGCCAGTGGACGGTCACGACCGCCGCGAAGAGGGCCGTCTGTGCGCCGATCCACAACAGCGCCGCGCGGCGCGGGAGCAGCGAGCCCAGCTGGAGGGCGATCGGGATCAAGAGCGCCCCCTCGAGACCGAAGCAGGGCGGGAGCGCGACCAATGCCAGGACGGCCGCAAGCTCCCCGGCGCAGAGCACGAGCGTGCCGGGGAAATCCCGCTCGGATTTCCCGGGGCGAGTCGCGAGAAAGAGCGCGGCCGCGAAGAGCGCGAGCGCCGCGAGCCAGTACTCCAGCAGGAGCGCCGGAGCGAGGGGATTGCCGCGATTCGGAAGCCTGTAGAGCACCGCGGCGGACCCCACGACGAGCGCGATCGCGAGCCCGCTCCAGCGGAGGTATCGGCGGAAGCGGTCGAAGGCTGGCATGGGGCGCTCCGGGGCAAGTATAGGCAGGGCCCGCCCTGGAAGCGGGGGTGCCGAAAGTCATGCCCGCGCGGCGACGGGCATGACCAGTGGCACGGGCGCGGCGCCGCGGCCCGCTCTAGCGTGGGGACCGCAAGGAGGACTCTCATGAAACGTCGTTGGATCTGGCTGCTCTACGCGCTCGCAATGGCGGCTGCCCTCGTTGCCGGCAGCAAGGGGCGCGCCGAGGAAGGACGCGAGGCCACGATCGAAGGCACGGTCGTCGACCTGCACTGCTACGTGACGCACGGCAAGGACCCCGTCGAGCACGCGGGCTGCTCCAACGCCTGCATCGCGCGCGGCGTGCCCGCGGGCTTCCTCGCCAAGGACGGGACGCTCTACCTTCTGATGGAGGAGAAGCCTTTCTCGGTGAAAGAGCGCGTCGCGGGAATGGCGGGCATCCCGGCGCGCGCGAAGGGCAAGATCGTCGAGCGCGCGGGGATGAAGGGGCTGCAGGTCACGAGCATCGAGAAGCTCTGACCGCGGCCCGCGGAGACGCTACGGCGGCCCGGAGGCGGGTCGATTGCCCGAGGAGTTCAGGAACGCCCGCACCTCCGGCTCGGCCGCCTTCCGAAACGCCACGCACTGATCGATTCGCTCGAGCGTCTTGGAGAGGTTGCGCGGCCCGCCGGGGAGGCCCGCGACCCGGGGCGCGAAGAACGCCTCGATCTCCGCGCGGCGAGTCGGGTCGCAGAAGCCGTTCGCGTAGACGGGAAGGTTGCCGAGCGTCTCGGGCGGCACCCTCGCGACGATGGCGTCGTAGTGGCTCTTGACGAACTCCCAGGCGTCTTCGCGAACCTCCAGGAGATCCGCGAAGACCGCACCGTAGAGGATCTGCATGCCCTCGAGCGGCGGGAAGGCGTCGCCGAGCGACAGCTCGAAGGCCTCACGCCGCAGCCCCGGGTCGGGGAACGTGCCCAGGGCCCGCAGCACGCGAAGCCGGTCGCGCCGTTCGGAGGCGCGCTTCGCCTCGGCCAGAAAGCGCTCGTAGAGTGCCCGATCCCCCTGCCGCGCCGCGAGCTCCAGGAGCGGCGGAACCATGTCCGGGTCCGCCGCGCTGCGATCCTCCAGCCACACTTGCGCGAGCCGGCGCGCCTCTGCCAGCAGCTCGGGGTCTTCGCCCACGCCGGCGACGAAGGGCAACACGCCGCGCCGCAGTCGGCGCTCGTTTTCGCCCTCGCCGGCGCGGCCCTCGAACCCCAGCGCCCGCGCCCGGTCTCCCCAGGACTGCCGGACCCATCGCGCGAAGTCCTCGCGCGACCCGGGGGCGACGTCGTCCTGGGCGATGGCGGACGGCAGGCGCACGGACGCATCGACCAGGAACCAGTTCGGATCGTCGGCGGCGCGCCGCGAGAGATCGAGCCCTTGCGCGACCGGCACCGCCCCGCCCTGAGCGAGGCCGGCGGTGTCACGGACCAGGAACCCGCGGTCGACGATGGGCAGGGAGCCTTCGACCGCGGCGATCCGCGCCGCCAGGCTCTCCTCGTACCGCACCCGATAGTAGCCGGCGCCCCCCGCCCGAAGGACCGCCCAATCCGGGCAGGTTCCCCGCGGGAGCTCGAGGACTCCGCGCTCCTCCTTCAGCAGCGTGCAGACGGAGTCCGACGCCTTGCCGCGGCTGTCGCGCGCGCAGACCGGGACGTGCCAGATCTGGGGCGTGGGACGCGGCGAGCCGATCGGCAAGTAGCGCGCCTGCGACAGCGCCAGCCTCGGGCGCCCGGAGACGTCGCAGGAGAGCGCGGCATCGATCAGCGGCACGCCCGGCTGATCCAGGAAAGTCGCCATCGCCGCGGCGGCGCCGGGAACGGCCTCCGCCTCGACCGCCGCCAGGAAGTCGCGCGAGGTCGCCGTCTTGTGCGCGTGGGCCTGCAGGTAGCGCCGGACTCCCTTACGGAACTTCGCTTCCCCGATCCAGGACTCGAACATCGTCAGGACGGCGCTCCCTTTTTCGTAGCTGATCGGATCGAACGCGTTCTCGATGTCGTCGGCGGTCTTGATGGGCTGGTGGAGCTGCCGCGCCGCGAGGACGGAGTCCGCGCCGAGGGCATCGAAGAGATCATCGAGCTCCGCGATCTCCGACCCGGAGTCCGGTCTCCAGGAGGCGACGGCCTTGTGCGCGGCCCAGTCGGCGAAGGACTCGTTCAGCCAGATGTCGTCCCACCAGGTCGGCGTCACGAGATCCCCGAACCACTGGTGCGCGATCTCGTGGGCGTTGACGAAGATCGCGAAGCGCCGCATCGAGCCGCTCACGCGGCCGGGCGACTCGAGCAGGTACTGCTCGCCCCACGTGATCAGTCCCGGGTTCTCCATCGCGGAGAAGGTCACGGTCTGCGGGATCACGAGCTGGTCGAGCTTGTCGTAGGGGAAGGGGATCGAAAAGTACGACTCGAGCTTTTCGAGCAGCGGCACCGTCGTCTCGACCGCGAGCTTCGTGCGGTCGGCCTTGCCGCGAGGCACGACGATCCGGACGGGGATCTTCTTCTTCCCGGCACGGCCCGCGTCGACGTACTCGAAGGTCCCGACCCCGAAGGCGATCAGGTAGCTCGGAAGAGGGGGCGTCTTGCGGAAGCGCACGACGCGTCCGCCGTCCGCTCCCGCGGTGTCGGACTCCACCGGCGTGTTGGAGATCGCGGTCATGCCCTTCGGGATGCGCAGGGTCAGCTGCCAGGGGACTTTGTAGGCGGGCTCGTCGAAGCAGGGAATCGCGCGGCGGGCATCCGTCGTCTCGAACTGCGTGTAGACGTAGTACTGATCCCCGTCCTTCTGACGGAAGACTCCCTGGCTGGAGTTCTCGCGAATCGCGGCCCGGTACGTGAGCCGCAGCGCGAGCGCTCCAGGGCCGATCTCCCGCTCGAAGGCGAGTCCGACGAACTCCGCGCCCCCGGCGATCGCCCGCACACCGACCGGGGCCCCGGCAAACGTCGCGGCGGCCTCGTCGATCTCCATCTCGCGCGCATTCAGCCAGAGGACCCGCGTGGCCTCCGTGAGGCGAACCTCGATACCGGCCCTGCCGAGCAGCCGGGTCTGGCCGGGATCGATCGTCAGGTCCACGTCGTAAGACACCGGCCAGGCGGTGCCCGGAAGGCGGAAGGCCGGAGGCTGCGGATCGTCTCCTCGGACCGGAGCCGCCGACAGGGCGAGGGCGGCGGCGAGAACGAGGCGGGCGGTGCGTTTCATCGAGTCATCCTTGCGGGGACCTTGCGGCCCACGATCTCCAGAAAGAACTTCTCGT
>DATBIJ010000144.1:0-1774 GCA_036557025.1 Thermoanaerobaculia bacterium
TGTCGCTCGTCGCCGACCACGGCCTGCGCGCGGAGGTCGCCTTCCCCGCCTCGTGACCGCTCGCCCTTCCTCCGCCGCCTCGTTGGTTACCCGCGCGCGTGTGTGGGAGACCCACCTCCCCGTCCCTATGGCTTCAGCCTAACCCTCGTGGGCGCACGCGGGTGAGACCGGAGAGCTACGACTCCGTGCCGGAAGCAGAGCCGCCGCGCCTGCGCATCCTCATCGCCGAGGACGAGACCATCATTCGCCTCGACCTCCGCGATGTCCTCGAGCGCGCCGGGCACGAGGTCTGCGCCGAGGCGCGCGACGGCGAGGAAGCAGTCGCGCTCGCCCAGTCCGAGCGTCCCGAGCTTGCGATCCTCGACGTCAAGATGCCGCGGCTCGATGGCATCGAGGCGGCCCGCCGCATCCTCGCCGAGCGCCCGATACCGATCGTCATGCTGACCGCGTACGGCCAGGAAGAGCTCGTGGCGCGCGCCGTCGAAGCCGGCGTCTTCGGCTACCTCGTAAAGCCGTTTCGGGAGACCGATCTTCTTCCCGCGATCCAGACCGCGCGGGTCCGGCACGCCGAGCTCGAGACACTACGCGACGAGGCGGAGTCTCTCGCCGAAGCGCTGGCGACTCGAAAGGTCGTCGAGCGGGCAAAGGGCATCTTGATGGAGCGCGAGGGTCTGTCGGAAGATGACGCGTTCGTCCGTCTGCGGCGAGCGAGTCAGTCTTCCGGGCGTTCTCTGCGCGTGGTTGCCGAGGCGGTCATCGCCACGTTCGACGGTGACTGAGGCGCGGCGCGCCGCCCTCATTCTGGCCGTCTTTCTGGGCGCGGCCCTCTTCGCGTCGCCGAGCCAAGCATCCGCGCCGGCGACCTGGAAGTCACGGATGGCCGCCGCCGAGCGGTACGCCCAATCGCGCGCGGGGACGATCAGCTTCGCGGTCGTCGACGAGGCGGGGCGCCTCCACGGGTACCACGCGCACGCAGTTGCTCCCTCGGCGAGCGTGCTGAAGGCGATGCTGCTCGTCGCCTACCTCCGGCGACACGACGTTCGTCACCGCCCGCTGCAGCGTTGGGAGCGCGACCTGCTGGCGCCGATGATCCGCCGTTCGGACAACGCTGCCGCGACGCGCATGGTTCAGCTCGTCGGCGAGGCGCGGCTCGACGCCCTTGCCCGCGCCGCGGGCATGGAGCACTTTCGGCTGCACTGGCCGATCTGGGGCCAGTCGGAGATCACGCCGCGAGGCCAGGCGCTCTACTTCCACCGGATCGACCGGCTCGTGCCGTCGCGGCATCGACATTACGCCATGCGCCTCCTGGCCACCGTCGTCCCCTCGCAACGTTGGGGCGTGGGCAGGGTGTCCCATGAAGGCTGGCGCCTGTACTTCAAGGGCGGCTGGGGGTCGGGTACCGGCCTCGTCGATCACCAGGTCGCCCTCTACCGGGCAGACGAGGAACGCTTCTCGTTCGCGCTCTTCACGCGGTTCGATCCGGAACACGAATACGGGAAGGAGACGCTCCGGGGACTGGCGTCTCGCCTGCTCCAGGGCGTAGCGGCTCCGGGTAGGCACCTGGCCCCCGCGACCCGGGCGGGGTTCAGTGCGGGGGGGATCGTGAGCGCGCGCCCGGGCTGCGCGCGCCTCTCGATTCGGAAGCGTGCAGGAGGAACGAGGACGTTCACGACCGGCGCGGCGGCGTGCGGCGGGTTTCGGCTGGTTCTGGGCGGGACGGATGCTCTGTGGTCATGGCCCGCAGGCGGTCAGACCCGCCTGGCCACCGCGGGCT
>DATBIJ010000145.1:0-1951 GCA_036557025.1 Thermoanaerobaculia bacterium
CCATGTGCCGCAACATCCGTACCCTTGCCAACTTCGCGCCGCCCGCGACGGCGAACGAGATCCGGGCGTCGTCTCTTCAGTTCGTCCGCAAGATCTGCGGCGCCAACAAGCCGTCGAAGGCCAACGAGGCGCTCTTCCAGCGAGCCGTCCACGAGGTGGCGGCTGCAGCGGAAAAGCTCGTCCACGGATGGGTCACCAGCGCGCCACCGAAGGATCGCGACGTGGAGATCCGTAAGCACATCGAGCGCTCGCGAATCCGCTTCGGCAATGAGCCGAAGCGGACGCCGATCGATCCGATCCGCTAGGCGATATGGGTCGTCCGCCGGCACCCGATCTCGACGAGCGCGAGGCCCCGCGCGCGCTGCACCCGCCGAGCTACCGGATCGTCTTCTACTGCGTCCTCGTGGGTCTCTTCGGCGCGATCGCCGCGCTGCTCTTCGAGGGCGCGGTCGATCTCGCACAGTCTTTGTTCCTGCAGAGGCTCGGCCGCTTCACGCCGCCCAGCCCCGGCGCGCTCGCGAACGCCGCGTACGCGCCAGCCTGGTCGTTTTCCTGGTGGATCCCGCTCTCGACGACCCTCGGCGGCCTGCTCTCCGGGCTGATCGTCTTCACCTTCGCGCCGGAGGCGGAGGGCCACGGGACCGACGCGGCCGTGGAGACCTACCACCAGCAGGGCGGCCTCCTGCGCGCCCGCATCCCCTTCATCAAGGGGGTCGCCTCCGCCCTGACGATCGGGTCCGGCGGCGTCGCGGGGCGCGAGGGGCCGACCGCTCAGATCTCCGCGGGACTGGGGTCGATTTTCTCGCGGGCGCTCCGACTGCGCGGGCAGGAGCGGCGGATCCTGCTGCTCGCTTCGATGTCCGCGGGCCTCGCGGCCGTGTTCCGATCGCCGCTCGGGATGGCGATCTTCTCGATCGAGATCCTCTACTCCGAGATGGTCTTCGAGACGGAGGCCCTGATCTACACGGTCATTTCCGCCGTGACGGCCTACGCGATCCATGGGTTTTTCGTGGGCTGGTCCCCCATCTTCGCGATCCCGCCCGGGCTGACGTTCGAGAGCCCTCTCGCTCTCGTCGGCTACGCGGCGCTCGGCGCGCTGGCCGGAGTCGTCGGCGCGTTCCTGCCCACCGTGTTCTACGGCTTCCGTGACTTGTTCCACTCGATTCCGGTTCCCCGCCACCTCAAGCCAGCGCTCGGGGGCCTCGCCGTCGGGCTGATCGGCATGTGCGTACCCGAGATCCTCGGGACCGGATACGGCTACGTCGAGCTCGCCATCGCGGGCAAGCTCTCCATCGGGATGCTGGCGCTGATCCTCGTTCTCAAGGCTCCCGCCATGGGGCTGACGATCGGTTCGGGGGGATCCGGCGGCGTCTTCGCGCCGACCGTCACGATGGGGGCGCTCCTGGGAGGCATCGTCGGCCTCTCGCTCGCCGCGCTCTTTCCGGCGCTGGGGGTGGTTCCGGCGTCCTTCGTTGTCGTGGGTATGGCCTGCATCTTTTCCGGCGCGGCGCGCACGCCGATCTCCACCCTGATCATGGTGGCCGAGATGACGGGCGGCTACGGGCTGATCGTTCCGGCGATGCTCTCCAACACGACCGCCTTCATCGTCCAGAGGTCGCTGGCCCGCGGGCGGAGGTACCCGACGCTCTACCAGGCGCAGGTTCCCACGCGCGAGGACTCGCCCGCCCATCGGGGCGTCTTCGTCCGCCGCGCGCTGGAGATGATCGAGGGAGGCACGGTCGACCGCGCCGATCTGACCCTGCCAAAGCTGGTCAACCTCCTGCGATTCGGGCATCCCATTCCCGTGACGCACGGCGCCGGCCTGCTCGTGGCCGTGCGGATCGCGGAGGGGGCGCCGCTCGCCGGGCAAACGGTCGCGGAAGGCTTCGGTCCCCTGCCGGGAACGATTGCCGTCGCGATACTCCGCGGCGACGCCATGACGGTTCCCTCC
>DATBIJ010000146.1:0-14885 GCA_036557025.1 Thermoanaerobaculia bacterium
ACGTAGACGCCTCGGCTCGTGACCATTCGGCTCGTGGAACACTGCAGCGCGGCGAGCGCGGTGTCGTCCAGCGTGCGCCCGCGCAGCGTCTCCCAGGCCTCATAGCCCCGCTCGCGCGCGGCCTCCGCCCCGATGCGAAAGAGCGAGAGCACCTTCAGGCGGGGCCTGGGCAGCCCGATGCTCCGCATCCAGGCGAGCATCCGCTCGCGCCCCGCCTCGTCTCCCGCGTCCGGCAGCGCCTCGGTCACGGTCACGACGGGGTTGATCCCGGCCTCCGCGAGGTTTTGGATGCCCTGGAGGATCCGCGCGAATGTGCCCTCCCCCCGAATGGGATCGTTCTGGGCGGCGGTCGTGCCGTCGATCGAGACCCGGATGTCCAGTGAGTACTCCGAGGCGTCGAAGAGCTCGCGCAGCCGCGCGCAGCGCGCCGGCGTGAGCAGGAGCCCGTTGGTCAGCACGGTCGCGGGACCCTGCCGCAAGGTCTCCTCCAGGATCTCGAGCAACTCCGGATTCAGGAAGGGCTCGCCGCCGGTGAAGTAGTACTCGCGGACACCCAGCCGTGAGGCCTCCTCCAGCCGGGCGCGGACTTCCGCCAGGGAGAGCATGCCGTGGAGGTCGTTGGTGGGTGAGCAGGAGATGAAGCAGTGCGTGCAGCGCAGGTTGCAGAGGGTTCCCGCGACCTGGAACCAGAGGGTGTCCAGCGCCAGGAGCGGCACCGAGGGGTAGGAATCGCGTGCCGACACGGGGCGCCCATCCTACCCGTGGAATGAACGGCCCCTCTCAAACGACGACGGGCGGGACGACCGTACCGTCCCGCCCGCTCGATCCGACTCGCGGAGCGTCTTACAGGTTGCGGTCGATGAACTTGACGAACTCGCCGCGGGGAAGAGAGCCCAACACGCGGTCGGCGACCTGACCCTCTTTGAACAGGATGAAGGTCGGGATGGAGGTCACGCCGTAGCGCATGGCGACCTCCTGGGACTCGTCCACGTTGATCTTCGCGACCTTGATCTTCCCGGAATACTGGGTCGCCAGCTCGTCCACGATCGGGGCCACGGCCCGGCAGGGGCCGCACCAGGGCGCCCAGAAATCCACGAGGACCGGCGTCGGGGCCTTCAGGATGTCGGCCTCGAAGCTCGTGTCGGTGACCTCGTGCACGTTCAGATTGGCCATCAAAGGAAACCTCCAGACCGCAAAGTATGCCGGAAGTCCGGCGGGGGATTCATCCGTGCTTCCCGTGCGCGAATCCGCCGGCCAGATGCGCGTGGACCCGGCCCCGCACGTGCGCCAGCCCCTCGCGCAGGAACCAGGGAACCATCAGCAGAGACAGGGCGGGGTCGAGCCACCCGGGCGCGCCCAGCAGCCCCCCGGCCATCGCGACGAGCGTGAGGAACGACAGGATCGCGCAGGAGATCGACTCCTTCGCCTCGGCGGCGAGGCCCTCGCTGCCGAGCCGCCGGGCGGTGCGGAACTTGACCCAGCCCACGATCGGCATCACGAGGGCGGCGTAGATGGTCAGCAGCAGGCCGACGAGGGTGGGCTCGGCGTGATGGCCCTCGAGCAGTTCGTGGACCCCGCGCGCCGCAACGTAGGCGGCCAGCAGCAAGAACGCGATCCCGATCCATCGCGCGAGACGATGCTCGTGGCGGCTGTGGTCCTCCTCGGTGTCGGAGAGCCGCGGCAGGTGCCGCAGCGCGAGAAACGCCGCGCCCCCCTCGATCAAGGCCTGGATGCTGTGCGCATGCAGAGCGAGGCTGCCGGTCACGATCGAGACGACCAGGCCCAGACCGCCCTCGAAGAGCACGTGGACGAAGGTCGCGCCCAGAAGCCAGTACATCCGCCGGCGCAGGCGGTCCTCTTCCGCCGTCCAGGCGCGCGACGCGCTCATCGTGCCGGGTCTTTCGGCGGGGCGGGGCCCGCGGCGTGGAGGCTCTCGAAGAACCTCCGGGTCTCCTCGATGTCGCGGCCGATCTGCTCGGTCAGGGCCATCGTCGAGGGAAAGACGCGCTCCTCCCGCAGCCTCGCGAGGAAGCGAATGCGAACGTGCTCTCCGTAGACGTCGGAGGAGAAGTCCAGGACGTAGGTCTCGATCGTGGTCGCGAAGTCCTCGTAGACCGTCGGCCGGCGACCGATGTTGGTCACCGAGTCGAAGAGCCGCCCGAAGGAGCGGATCTCGATGGTCGAGACGTAGACGCCGTCCGCCGGCGGCAGCTCGTTCTCCGGCGCCAGGTTGATCGTCGGATACCCGAGCCGGTGACCGATCCGGTCGCCGCGCGAGACGATGCCGTCGAGCGCATACGGCCGGCCCAGCATCGCCTCCGCCGCGAGCACGTCCCCGCGCCCCACGGCGTCGCGGATTCGGGTGGAGGAGATCGGCTCCCCCTCGTGGAGGACCTCCTCGACGTCCGAGGCGTCGAAGCCGCACTCGCCGCCCATTCGCTGGAGAAGGGCGAGATCCCCCCGCTTCCCGCGGCCGAAGGCAAAGTGCCGGCCCAGGAAGAGCTCCGACACCGCGAGGCGTTCGCCGAGGAAGTCGCGCACGAAGTCTTCCGGCTCGGTCAGCGAGAAATCGCGGGTGAAAGGGATCACCAGCAGGTGCTGGATTCCCAGCGCCTCGATCGCCTCCTCCTTCTGGCGGAGGGTCTGGAGGCGGCGCGGCGCGCGGTCCGGCCGCAACACGGCGAGCGGATGCGGCTCGAAGGTGATGGCCACCGAGGGCTGCCCGGCCTCGGCAGAGCGCCGGACGACGGTCTCGAGGATGCGCCGGTGCCCGCGGTGGACGCCGTCGAAGTTGCCGATGGTCGCCACCCCGTGGCGCGGCACGTCCGCCGATCGGAGCGGGTCGCGGTGGACGTGCATGAGAGCTCCGCCGCTAGGGCTCGGCGGTTCCCGGGAGAAGAGCCCCCACCAGGTCGTAGTCGTGCGTTTCCGAGACCTTCACGCGCACGATCTCTCCCGGCGCGACGGACCGGCCGCCGGTGTCGTTCACGAGCAGGCGGCCGTCGATCTCCGGCGCCTGCGAGCGCAGGCGGCCTTCCAGCAGATCGTCGCTTTCCTCGCAGACCCCTTCGACGATCGCCTCGACGGCCTGACCGCGCAGCGCCCGCAGCTTGCGCCGGGCGATCGGCCGCTGCAGCGACAGCAGGAAGTCCCGGCGACGCCGCTTCTCCTCTGCCGGCACCGGGTCTCCCAGGTGCTCCGAGACCGAGCCGGGCTCGGGCGAGTACGTGAAGGCGCCGAGGTTGTCGAACTCCGCCTCCCGGACGAACTCGCACAGCTCGCCAAACTCCGCCTCGCCCTCCCCCGGGAACCCGGTGATGAACGTCGTGCGGATCGCGATGTCGGGAACGATCTCGCGCATCCGGGCGATCAGCGCCAGGGACTCCGCGGGGCTGCCTCCCCGGCGCATGCGCCGCAATACCGGGGCCGACACGTGCTGGAGCGGGATGTCGACGTAGGGCAGGAAGCGTCCCTCGCCCGCCATCAGCCGCAGGACCGATTCGTCCAGCGTCCTGGGATAGGCATACAAGAAGCGGATCCAGGGAAAGGTGGTGCGCGCCAGCAGTTCCTCGACGAGCCGCGCGAGACCCGCCCGCCCCATCCCGAGATCCGATCCGTAGCGGGTCGTGTCCTGCGAGATCAGCACGAGCTCTCGGACCCCCTGCGCCTCCAGCGCGCGGGCCTCGGAGACGAGCGAGTCGATCGTGCGGCTGCGCTGCAGACCTCGCATCTGCGGGATCGTGCAAAAGCTGCAAGGGTTGTCGCACCCCTCCCCGACCTTCAGATAGGCGTACCCGCGCCGCTTCGTCAGCACGCGCGGCGCGGCTTCGTCGTAGAGGCGCGTCGCGAGCGGCTTGTCGGTGAAGCGCGCGCGGCCCGCGCCCGCGTCGACGGCCGCCGGCGCCTGCTCGAGCTCGTCCAAGCCGACGAACGAGTCGACCTCCGGAATTTCCTCCGCGAGCTCCGCGCCGTACTTTTGCACCATGCACCCCGCGACGACGACGCGGTCGATCTCGCCGCGGCGCTTGCGCTCGACCTGCTCGAGGATCGCCTCGACCGACTCCTCCTTGGCGGAGTCGATGAAGCCGCAGGTGTTGACGAGCACGACCCGCGCCCGATCGTCCGGCACGATCGCGTGCCCCGCCCGCGTCAGGTGCCCCAGCATCACCTCGGTGTCGACGAGGTTCTTGGCGCAGCCCAGCGAGACCACGCCGACGGCAGGCAGCGCCGCTGCGGCGACCGTCCTCTCCGCCCTACGATTCACGATTCCCCATTCACGATTCACGGATAGATCCGATACAGCATCCGCGGGTACGGGATCGTCTCGCGCAGGTGCGGCACACCGGACATCCACGCGACGAACCGCTCGAGACCCATGCCGAAGCCGGCGTGGGGAAACGTCCCGTACTTGCGCAGGTCCAGGTACCACTGGAAGGACTCGATCGGCAGGTTGTGCTCGCGGATGCGCGAGAGCAGCAAGTCGTGGTCGTGGATGCGCTGGGAGCCGCCGATGATCTCGCCGTAGCCTTCCGGCGCCAGCATGTCGAGGCCCAGCACGACCTCGGGGTCCTCCGGGTCGGGCTGCATGTAGAAGGCCTTGATGCCGACGGGATAGCGCGTGACCATGATCGGCCGGTCGGATCCCGACGCGAGCTCCGTCTCTTCCTCCGCGCCGAAGTCGTCGCCGAACTTCACGTCGAAGCCCTTGGCCTTGAGAAGCTCCAGGGCCTCGCGGTAGTTCATCCGAGGGAAGGGCTTCTGGATCGCCTCGAGCTTCCCGGTGTCGCGCTCGAGCCGCTTCAAATCCTCGGCGCAGCGATCGAGCACGCGCGCCGTCAGCTCGCAGACGAAGTCTTCCGCGAGATCCATCAACCCGTCGATCTCCAGGAACGCGACTTCGGGCTCCACCATCCAGAACTCCCGAAGGTGCCGGCGGGTCTTGGACTTCTCGGCGCGGAACGTCGGCCCGAAGCAGTAGACCTTTCCGAACGCCGCCGCGGCGGGCTCCAGGTAGAGCTGGCCGGACTGCGAGAGAAAGGCCTTCTCGTCCTCGGTGTACTGGGTCTCGAAGAGGGTCGAGGTTCCCTCGCAGGCGGCGGGTGTCAGGATCGGGGAATCGATGCGCGTGTAGCCGCGGGTGTAGAAATAGTCGGCGATCGCCTGCTCCAGCTCCGAGCGCACGCGCAGGATCGCGTGCTGCTTCGAGGAGCGGAGCCAGAGATGCCGCTGGGAGAGCAGGAAGTCGACTCCGTGGTCCTTCGGCGTGATCGGGTATCCGTCGGAGGCTCCGAGAATCCGGACCGACTTCGCCGTCATCTCGTAGCCGCCGGGGGCGCGCGGCTCGGCGCGGACGGTGCCCGTCACCTCGATGGAGGCCTCCTGGGCGGCGCGCCCGGCCTCCTCCCATGTCTCCGCGGGAACCTCGGCCTTCGGGATCACGACCTGCAGGTAGCCGCTGCCGTCGCGGACGATCAGAAACTGGATCTTCCCGGAGGAGCGGCGGTTGTAGACCCAGCCGAGGACCTTCGCCTCGGCGCCTTCGGAGCCCGACAGACCGGAGATGGGGGTCGCGTCCATAAAAGCCCGCGATTATACAGAGCCAGCGCTTAGTCTCCCGCTGTGGCCGACCCCGATCCGCGCTGGAAGCGGCTGCTGAAGACCGTCGTGCCGGCGCCGGCGCGCCGGCGACTGCGCCGTTGGCAAGCCGAGCTGCCGACGCGCCTTCGCGATGCGCCCGGCGATCTGCTGGATTCGCTCCCGCTGCCGGGGCGCGTGCCCTTCCCGCCCGCGCGTCTGCGCGCCCGAGTGGGCTGGACGCGCAGCCGCCGCGAGTACGAGCGCGCGGGAGGCGACGCCGCGCGCTCGGTGCTCGACGCGTTCGGGGCGCACGGGAATTCTCCGGGCGGACGGTGGCTGGATTTCGGCTGCGGCTCGGGCCGGCTCGCGCGGCACTTCCTCGCCTCCCCGTCGAGGCCGCGGCTCGTGGGCGCCGACGTGGACCTCGAGGCGCTGCTCTGGTGCGCGCGCCACCTGCCCGGGGCCTTCGTCGGCATCCCCGCGCACGGCACTCTTCCCTTCCGCGACGCCGCCTTCGACGTGGTCGTCGCGAGCAGTGTGTTCACGCACCTGGATCGCGGGCCGGCCCGCGGCTGGCTCGCGGAGATCCGGCGCGTGCTCGTTCCGGGCGGGCTCTTGCTCGCCTCGACACACTCCGAGCGGCTCGCCTACCTGCGTCCCGACCTCACGGCGGAGGACCGCCGCGCTCTCGAGCAGGAGGGCTTCGCGTTCCGGAAGGGGTCGGGCCCGTTCAACGACGCGTGCGCGTTCCACACGCGGGAGTTCCTCGCGCGAGACTGGGGGGGCTTCTTCGATCTCGCGGAGCACCGCCCGCACGGCCTGGCGGGATTTCAGGACCTCACGGTCTGGCGGCGGGCCGAAGCGGGCGCGATCCCGCGTGAATCTCGATCGACCGCGTCACGCTCGTGACGCCGCCGTCCTTGGCGACCCAGGAAACTTCCAGCGTATAGGTTCCCGGCGCGAGCTTCGGCAGGGCAAACCCGTAGCCGGCGTACTTGAGACCGGGGTACTTCGCCAGCGCCGCGGGGAGATCCGGCCGCGGCCCGTAGTACACCGCGAGGCTCCGGCCCCCGAGCTTGACGCGCACCTCCGCGATGCCCGAGTCATCCAGGGCCCAGCCGTAGCCGAGCGAATCGCTCTGGGCCGGCTGATCCTCGCGCGGCCAATCGAGAGCCCCGAACGGAGGGGCGAGCTGGTTCAACTCGTTCTCGAGCCGGGTCAGCGCCGCGGCGGCCTCGGCGCGGGAGGCCTCCGTCGCCGGCAGCGGGAACTCTCCGGCGCTCGCGACACGCAGGACGAGATCCGGCCGCGGGTCGCTGCCGGGAAACATCGCCACCGGCACGAGGCGTCCCGACGCGACGGCGCGCAGCACGAGACGGGCCCACTCGATCCGGGCGTAGCTGTCCGTCGCCCGATCCGGATGGAAGACGACGAGCGAGGTCTCCGCCGCCGCGAGCTTCTCCCAGACCTCCTCGGGAATGGGCTGCTTCTCGCAGAGAACCGCGATCTCGACATAGAGCGGAGGGAAGAAGCCGGAGCTGCCGTTGACGAGGGGATGGTTGTGCGCGCAGGAGCGGAACTCGTACTCGAAGTCCGGGTCTCCGCCCAGCGGCAGCTCGACGACGGCTCCGGGCAACGACACGCCGGCGAGCCATCGATAGACCGCCGGGCCCTCCGCGGGAAGCGCATGGACCGTCATCGGCGCCGCGCGATACTCGAAGCCGGTCAGGAGCAGCGCTCCCGCGATCGTCGCCCGGCGCCGCCAGGGCGGCATCCCCTGCGTGAGGCGCGAGAGCCCCCAGGTCGCCAGCACGCCCAGCGCCAGCAGGAAGAGCACGATCCCCCGCGCCGGGACCCGGATCGCGGCGAAGATCCCGCCCAGCCGCGCGAGGAAGCGCCACCACGGCAGCTTCGCCCCGAACGCGACGACGACGCCGAGAGCGAGGATCGCCACGAACAGGCCGGCGCGGGAGCCCATCCGCATGCGGCGGAGGAAGTCCGCCAGATCGCGGTACCGCGACGAGCGGGGGAAGGCGAGGCAGAGCCGCAGGAGCCCCAGCACGCTCACCAGGAAGAGCACCCGCGTCTCGTCCTTGATCGACACGCCCGCGACGCGCAGCCCGTCGCGCGCCAGCGCCGCCGCGTACAGCAGCACGCCCGCGGTCATCAGGGCGTCGAGGGTCCGGGCCGCCCGGTGGCGAGCCGGCGAGACCGGATCGGCGGGGGCGGGCGGCTCTCTCTCACGGCGCAGGCGCGCCATCGCTCCGATCGCGAGCGCGACCGCGAGGAGCCCGGGAAAGAAGTTTCCCTCGGGCTTGGCCCAGTGCTGTGTCAGCGGCGCGTAGAGCTTGTTCTCGGGTCCGGCGGTCGCGAAGTCGCGCAGGAAGCGGGAGTAATGGTGGACCTCATCGAGCGAGCGCCGCATCTTGTAGGCCTTCGAGGCCTCGCGGTACGGGAGATAGAACGGCAGCGCCAGAATGCCCGCCGCGGCGCACGCGAGCAGGGCGCCGCCCAGGGCGCTCCGGCTCGCCCGCAGGCCGCGGACGCCGGCTTCCCACGCGAGCACCAGCCCCACGAGCAGCACCGAGAAGACGCCGTAGTGCACGTTCGTGCACGCATTCCAGAGCAGGAACAGTCCGAAGAGCGCGAGATCCCGCCGGCGCCTTCCGTCCAGCCAACGCAGGAGAAACAAGAGCGCCAGCGCCAGGAAGGCGCTCCACTGGTACTGCACGTGCGAGGCCTGAGAGATCTTCCAGGGCGCGAAGGCGAAGATCACGCCCGCGAGCAGGGACGCGGCGGCGTCGCCCGTGACCTCCCGGGCGAGGGCCCATCCCGCCACGGCCGAAAGGAACATGCCGAGCAGGAAGAGCGTGTTGTAGACGAGCAGCGGGGAGGCCCCGGCCCAGAACATCGGAAAGCCGAAGACCGCGGCGCCGTAGAGGTTCTCCGAGAACGCCAGGCTCCACCGGGCGGGATGAAAGATGTTCCCGTGGAAGAGCCGCATCGGGTCGCGGAAAGTCTGGTGCCAGTCCCAGTGGAAGATCCAGGCGTTCAGCTTGGCATCCCAGAGGTCGAAGATGCCGGAGTCCATTCGCGCCGCCTGCGGCCAGGTCGCCGCCACGGTCAGGAACAGGAAGAAGACGAGGGCGCCCGCGAGCGCCGGGAACAGGCGGCCGCGCATTCGCGGCGAATCCTAGCGGAGACGCGAGCGAAGGTTGCTGGCGATCGACATCGCCTGCTGAAGCCTCTGCATCCGCCGATGCCGCTTCTGAACGGCCTCGACGTCGTTCGTCGGGGGCTGTGTGGCTCGAACCTCGCGCACCAGGCGGTCGAGCTCGAAGAGAAAGCTGTTGAAGTCCTCGGCCCGGAACCTCTTGAAGGTCAGCTCGGTGGGAATGATCATGCCCTCGGCGATGTCGCGCACCATGTTGTACGCCGAACCTCCGAGAAACGCGGACATGCGGAACCATGGTACAGGATCGATCCCGAGTCCCGAGTCCCTTCTAGTAGTATTCCGCGTTTCCGAGGAGGTGCTCCCGTGGCCTTTCCCGGCGTCGACTACCTGGACGTCGATTCGCTGCTGTCCGAGGACCAGCGCCTGGTCCGCGACACGGTGCGCGGCTGGGTCGACGAGAAAGTTCTTCCGATCATCGAGGACGCCGCCTGGGAAGGGCGTTTCCCCAAAGAGCTCGTCCCCGAGATGGCGCAGATGCACCTCTTCGGCTCGACGATCTCCGAGTACGGCCTGCCCGGCCTGGACAACGTTTCCTACGGCCTGATCATGCAGGAGCTCGAGCGCGGCGACTCGGGCCTGCGGTCGTTCGTTTCGGTCCAGTCGGCGCTCGTGATGTACCCGATCTTCGCTTTCGGCTCGAAGGAGCAGAAGGACCGATGGGTCCCGCGCCTGGCGAAGGCGGAGGCGATCGGCTGCTTCGGCCTGACCGAGCCGGATTTCGGATCGAACCCCAGCGGCATGCGCACGACGGCGCGCAAGGACGGCGACGCCTACGTGCTCAACGGGGCGAAGGCGTGGATCACCAACGGGTCCATCGCCGACGTCGCCGTCGTCTGGGCGAAGCTCGACGGAAAGATTCGCGGCTTCCTGGTCGAGAAGGGCACCAAGGGGTTCTCGACCTTCGAGCACAAGGGCAAGATGTCCCTGCGCGCCTCGGTGACCTCGCAGCTCGCCTTCGAGGACTGCCGAATCCCGGCCGCGAACATCCTGCCCGGGGCCGAGGGCCTTCGCGGACCGCTCTCCTGCCTGACGCAGGCGCGCTACGGCATCTCCTGGGGGGCCCTGGGCAGCGCGATGGCCACGTACCAGGCCGCGCTGGACTACGCGAAATCGCGCAAGCAGTTCCTCGACCGGCCCATCGCCTCGCACCAGCTCGTGCAGGAGCGGCTCGCCTGGATGATCTCGGAGATCACCAAGGGGCAGCTGCTCGCGTGGAGGCTCGGATCGATGAAGGACGCGGGAACGATGAAGCCGCACCACGTCTCGATGGCCAAACGCAACAACGTCTGGGTCGCGCGGGAGTGCGCGAAGCTCGCCCGGGAGACCCTCGGCGCCAACGGCGTCGTCAACGAGTACCCCGTGTTCCGGCACCTCGCCAACATCGAAAGCGTCTACACCTACGAGGGCACCCACGACATCCACACCCTCGTCATCGGCGAGGCGGTCACGGGAATCGCGGCCTACAACCCGCCCGTCGAATGACGGCTGCCGGGCGCTGCCGCCGCGCGGCGGGCGGCGCCCACGCCCCTCCCGGAACCCCGGGCATCTCCTCCGGCTACAATAGTTTCGCGGTCTAGAGCGTTGGGAATCACCGGCAATCTGAAGACGATGCAGCTCTCGGAGCTGCTGCAGTGGCTGTCTCTCGGCCAGAAGACCGGAACTCTGCGCATCGACGGCCACGGCATCGAGAAGCGGATCTACTTCTCCAACGGCCGCATCAGCTCCACCTCCTCCTCGGACCACCGCGAGTATCTGGGCCACTTCCTCGTCTCCAACGGGTACATCACCGAGGAGGAGCTGAAGATGGCCATGGAGGTCCAGGAGGAGTCCAACATCCTCCTCGGAAAGATTCTCGTGATGATCGGCGCCATCGCCGAAACCGATCTCCTCCGGCTCATGCGCAAGAAGGCCGAGGAGTCGATGTACGACATCTTCCTCTGGGAGGAGGGCGCCTTCGATTTCGTCGACGGCGAGACCGACCAGCACAAGATGGTCCCGCTGGCGCTGGACGTCACCGGGATCATCATGGAGGGTCTCCGGCGCTACGACGAATGGCAGCGGATCCGCCTGAAGGTCCCCGACGCCCAGGTCATCCCCGAGATCACCAAGCCGCTCGACCTCGAGTACTTGACCGAGCGCGAGAAGATCGTCGTGCCCTACATCGACGGCCAGAGGACGATCGAGGAGATCGCGCTCCAGACGCACAATGCGGAGTTCATCGTGGCCCGCCTGGTCTTCGAGGGGCTGCAGAGCGAGTCGATGCGCCTGCTCGAGGCGCGGCCGGCGCGCCAGGCCGCCGCGGGGGGCGGCATGGGCGAAATGGTCGACGAGATCGACCACTTCCTGCGCCGCGGGAAGGCGAGCCTCAAGAACGACCCCCAGACCGCCTACAAGCTCTTCAAGGTCGCGCACGACCTCGACCCCGCCGACGGCCGCGCGGCGGAGGCGGTGCGGGAGGCGGAGCGGGCGATCCAGGGCTCCCTCGAGAAAGACGGTGTCAAGGGCGACCGAATCCCCGAGCTGGCCGTGCCCCTC
This sequence comes from Thermoanaerobaculia bacterium, assembly GCA_036557025.1. Lineage (GTDB taxonomy): Bacteria > Acidobacteriota > Thermoanaerobaculia > UBA5066 > Gp7-AA6 > DATBIJ01. Next base: position 11,348 of record DATBIJ010000146.1, read on the forward strand.
GAGGAGGTCACCCGACGTTCCATCTCGCCCCAGGAGGGCTTCGTGCTCTCGCGGATCAACGGGCAGTGGGACGTGAAGTCGATCATGAAGATCTCGCCGATGAAGGAGCTGGACGTCCTGATCATCATGCAGAAGCTGTTGCACGACGGCGTGATCCGGCTCAAGAAGAAATAGGCCCTTCCGGGCCACCCTTGCTTCCCCCCCCTCTCCGGAGGCCCCGGACCCCGTAAAATCGAGGCATGCGCGAACGGGCCTTCCGTGTGCTGCAGGTCTCCACGGTCGCCGCGGCCGGCCTGCTGTTTCTCGCCTTCGCGCCGGGCATTCCGTTCGGTCGTTGGACGGAGCTGCTGTTCTTCACGCTCCTGGCGACGCTCGCCTTCCGACTTCGGGTGCGTTACGCCGGCAACTACGTCGGGCTGGAGGCCGCGGCCCTGGTGCCGGCGATCCTCCTGCTCGAGTCGCCGGGCGCCGTCATGCTCGTGTGCCTCGCCGCGGATGTCCTGGCCAAGACCCTCGCGCGGCAGCGGCGGCTTTCGCTCCCGACCGGGTTCGACGTCGCCCAGCTCGCGCTCTCCTACGGCCTGGCGGCCGCGTTCTTCCGCTCCGTGCACCGTCCGTCGACCGAGCTGCCCGCGCTCGCGGTGGAGACCGGCGGCGTGCTGGTCGTCTTTTTCTTCATCAACACCCTGCTCGTCTTCGGGTACCTGGAGCTCGGGCGGCTGGTGCCGAGGGAGCGGCTGATCGAGATGGGCCTCTTCCAGCTGCTCGCCCTGCTGCTGCTGACGCCGATCGTCGCCCTGCAGATCCTGATGCACCGGCAGTACGGGATCCCCGGCCTGCTGCTCGCCTTCTTCCCGGTCGTCCTGGCCTCCTTCGTCGTGCGCAACCTCTCGTCGATCGAGCAGAAGTACAACGAGGTGGCCCGCGAGAACCGCGAGCTCGAGGCGATGCGAGAGATCTCGAACGTCTTCGCGCTGGGCGCCCGCAGCGACCGCTACGAGCGCGTGTTCCAGGCCATCACCCGCGTGATTCCGGCGGAGGCGGCGGCATTCGTCGAGTGGGCCGGCGACGCGCAGGACGACTTCGCCGTCCACCTGGCGGGCGCGACGGCGTCCGGCCGGCGCCGGGTCGAGGATTGGGTCCGCGAGAACAGGCTGGACGAGTCCGGGGCGGACGCGCCCGGCGAGGCCGTCGAGCGGCGGCTGGGCGAGGAGCGCAAGGTCCGCCTCTCGCCGATCCTCCCGTACCAGGTCCTGTCACGGCTCTCGACCTACGAGATGTCGACCGGCATGCTGGTGCTGGAGTCGAGCTTCCCGGCGCTGCATTCCGCGAGCGCTCTGGCGACGATTCGGGCCCTCTCCGACCACCTCGCCCTGGTCCTCCAGGACCGGTCCATCCGCGGGCAGATCCAGGAGCTCTCCGAGCGCAACCGCGAGCGCGCCGAGACGCTCGATCAGATCCTCCAGATCTCCAACGAGCTCAAGCAGCACCTGAACCTCGACACGCTCTTCCACTCCATCGTCTCCGGTGTGGCGCGCAGCCTCGGCTTCCACGTCGTCCTGCTGTCGCTGCACGACGCCGAGGGCAACGTCTTCGAGCGGCGGGCGCAGTTCGGCCTGGACCGCCGATGGGCGGAGCTGAAGGGTCAGGCCGTGCCGGCGATGGAGATCACGAAGTTCTGGGTCGAAGAGCACCGGATCTCGAAGTCCTACTTCGTGCGACGCAAGTCCCGCGAGGAGCTGGGACCCTACGACGTCGTGACGTCCCCCGCGGCGCGGCGGATCTCACCCAACGGCTGGCGTCCCTTCGACGTCCTGTACATCCCGCTGATGGCGGGCGAGCGGTTGGTCGGGTGCCTCTCGGTCGACGACCCGAAGAACGGGCTCGCGCCGACGGTCGAGACCGTTCGCGCGCTCGAGATCTTCGCGAACCAGGCCGTCGCCGCGATCGAGAACGCGCGCTCCTACACGGACGCCCACGAGCAGTCGATCCGCGACGGGCTGACCGGCGCCTACAACCATCGGCACTTCCAGGAGTCGCTCCAGAAGGAGCTGGGCCGCGCCGAACGCATTGGCCGGCCGCTGTCCGTGCTGATGCTCGACATCGACGACTTCAAGGGGATCAACGACCGCCACGGCCACCCCGTCGGGGACGCGATCCTCACGCGCATCGTCGCGGAGATCCGGAGCGAGGTCCGCGGCGACATGGACCTCGTCGCCCGCTACGGCGGCGAGGAGTTCGGCGTGCTGCTGCCGGAGACGCCCGCCGAGGACGCCCGCGAGGTCGCCGAGCGCGTGCGACGCCGCATCGACGAGCGGATGTTCCGTCCCCCCGACTCGGAGGACATCATCCGCGTGACGGTATCGATCGGGCTGGCGACCTTCCCGGAGGATGCGCGCTCGAAGAAGGAGCTCATCGAGAAGGCGGACGCCGCCCTCTATCGCGCCAAGCGCGGCGGAAAGAACGCCGTCAAAGGCCAGCTCTCCGCGGAGGGCGACGCGTCCGGCGTGACGCACTGACCCTCGCCGCGGCGCGGCCCGAAACAGCGGGCGAGTCCGCATCGAAGAAGCGCAGCGGCCAGGCGGCCGCCTCCTTCGCGTAGTCCACGCCGATCCGCGCCGAGACGCCGACCACCGGCCGACGCGCGCGCCGCGGCCGAACGATCGCCACGGATCCGCTCGCGAGGAGATCCCTGCCGCTGGCGGCGGTGGTGATCGAGAGCCCCGCGCAGAGGCGGCCGGGACCCGACAACAGCCGCGGCGGGGCGGACGGCGGCGGCTCGGCGGCCCGCAGCAGGACGGCCTCGGCGACGCCCTCCCGCCGAGTCACGACGTTGGCGCAGTGGTGCATGCCGTAGACCAAGAAGACGTAGAGGTGCCCCCCCGCGGCGTACATCGGCTCCACTCGCGGCGTGCGCCGCCCCCCCCAGGAGTGCGCGGCGCGGTCGCGACGGCCCAGGTAGGCCTCGGTTTCGACGATCCGCCCACCGTACCAGGCCCCTCGCCAGCGCCGGACGATCCAGCAGGAGAGCAGATCGCGCGCGACCCTCCGCGTGTCCCTCAGAAAGAAGCTCCGGGGCAACGGTGCGAGCCCGAGCGAGTCCGGATCGATCCGGAGCCGGGCATCGGGAGGCCGGTCGGCTATCCTGTTTCGCGAAGTCATGTCGTGCACCTTGAATCGGGAATCGGGAATCGGGAATCGGGAATCGAGGGACGATAGCGTATGAACATCCTAGTAACGGGCGGTGCTGGGTTAGCGAGTTCGCGCGGGCGTCAGGCCCGCCGCGAATGGCTCCGCACCCGCGGCGGCTCCCATCCACACAGTCGGCACGGCAGCGTATGAACATACTAGTGACAGGTGGGGCTGGTTTCATCGGCAGCCACATGGCCCGGCGCCACCTTTCCGACGGGCATCGCGTCGTCGTGCTCGACAACCTCTCGACCGGCCGGCGCGAGGCGGTGCCGGAGGGTGCGCGTTTCGCGGAGGGCGACATCGCCACCGTCGATGCCGCGGCGCTGCTGCGCGACGAGAAGATCGA
>DATBIJ010000147.1:0-9185 GCA_036557025.1 Thermoanaerobaculia bacterium
CGAGCCGGTGGCGGACGGGTTCCGCAACTATTCGCGCAGGGGAGACCCGCTGTCCCCGGAAACGCGTCTGCTGGACCGGGCCAACCTCCTCCGGCTGGGCGCGCCCGAGATGACGGTTCTCGTCGGCGGCATGCGGGCCTTGAACGCCAACTTCCAGCAGACGAAGCATGGCGTCTTCACCGACCGGCCCGAGACTCTGACCAACGACTTCTTCGTCAACCTGCTCGACGCCGGCACGGCCTGGAGGCCGTCGGCCTCGGCGCCCGGCGTGTACGAGGGGAGCGATCGCGCCACGGGCAAGGTCAAGTGGACCGCCACGGCCGCCGACCTCGTGTTCGGCGCGCACTCGCAGCTACGCGCGCTGGCGGAGGTCTACGCCAGCGACGACGCCAAGGAGAAGTTCGTGCGGGACTTCGTGGCCGCCTGGAACAAGGTCATGAACCTCGATCGCTACGACCTTCTCGCGGCCGCCCGCAACGGTCGCCGGCGCGCGGCGGGCGCGTAGGGCCTTTCGCCCCTCACCCCAACCCTCTCCCCCGCGTGCGGGGGAGAGGGAAAAGGGCTCCCGCCTTCGCGGGGATAAGCTTGTTTCGAGGTGCTCGATGCGACGTCAGCTCGGAATCGCGCTCTGCTCGTTGGCATTCGCCGGACTGGCTTCGGGCCAGGCCGGGGCGCCGCCGACCGCGAGGCCCGTCGGGATGGCGCCGACTCCGGCGCCGGCGGCGCTGCTCGAGATCTACCAGATCGATCTCGTGCCGACCGGATTCGGGTTCGCGCTGGGCAAGCCGCGCCTGGAAGAGAACGTCTACGTCATGACGGTCTGGCCGGACCGGGCGACCGTGCGCGTGCCCAAGGAGCGGGTCGCGAAGATCACCCCGCGAACGAAGGAGCTCTCCGAGTTCGCGGTCTACCGGATCGACCTGGTCCCGACCGGCCGGATGATCGCCCGCGAGAACCCGACGTTGAAGAACAAGACCTACGTCTTCCACAGCTGGCGGGACGGGAACGTCATGAGCCTGCGGCAGCAGGATGTCCGCGCCGTGACCAGGGTGACGGGTCTGGAGGCCTTCAAGATCCAGCAGGAGGAAAAGGGCGCCAAGTTGATCGCCAACCTTCCGATGGAGGGGGGCGGCCAGGTGCTCGTGCTTCCAGGGGATGCCCCCGCGGCTCCGGATGCCGGAGCGCCGTCGGCGGACGGTGCCACGGCCCCGGGCAACTGGATTTTCGAGGGCGTCCCGGGCGTGACGGACGCCTTTGCGCCTCCCTCCGCCGTCGTCTCCTCGCCGGGCGACGTGCCCAGGGCCGCGCCCACCCCGCGCTCCCGCTGAGCGGGCGATAATTCCGACGCATGCCGCCCCCGGCCTACCGGCGGGTTCTCCTCCACGGCGCCGAGCCGTCGAAGCTCGTCGCCCTGCTCCCCAACGAGGGGATCACCCCGAGACCGTTTCACCCGGGCTCCTGCTATCTCGAGAAAGACGAGGTCGCGGTCGTCCTGGCCGACGAGGCGGTCGTCGCGCACATGGGGCAGGCGCCGCCGGGTGACCTCGGCGAGGGGGCCGACCGGCTCGGCGTCGTGGCCACCGCGCACCTGCCGCGCGCCACGGACGCCTTCTGGAAGGCGCGCCACCACTTCTCGCTGCCGGAAGGCGCCGAGCACGAGCACGCCGCGCGGGCGGTGCGATCGGTCTTCCGGACCCTGGAGGAGCGCGCCTCGGCGGCCCGCGCCCGGCACCAGCTCGCCGAGCGCACCGAGCAGATCCAGGCGCTCGTCGAGGTCGGGATCGCGCTGTCGGCGGAGACGGACCCGCGGCGTCTGCTCGAGATGACGCTGACCCGCGCGCGCGGGCTGACCGGTGCCGATGCGGGCGCGCTCTCGCTCGTCGAGACGACGGAAGATGGGGATCGGCTGCGCTTCGTGCTCGCGCAGAACGATTCGATCCCCAACCTCGACGTCGTCGAGCAGACGCTCCCGATCCAGGAGTCCTCGCTCGCGGGCTACGTCGCGAAGACCGGCAAGATGCTGAATTTGCCGGACGTCCGCGCGATCCCGCCCGACGCGCCGTACCGCTTCGACGATCGGATCGACCAGAAGCACGGCTACCGCTCCCGGTCGATGCTGGTGGTGCCGCTCGCGACGCCCGGTGGCCGCATCGTCGGCGTGCTGCAGCTCTTGAACCGCAAGCGCCGGGCGATGCCCGACAACACGGCCACCACGGCCTTCATCCGCGTCGAGGTGGTCCCCTTCGACGAGAGTTCCGAGGATCTCGTGCGGACCTTCGCGGCGCAGGCCGCCGTCGCGCTCGAGAACCGCCGGCTGACCGAGAACATCCAGAAGCTCTTCGAGGGATTCGTGTCCGCGGCGGTGACCGCCATCGAGCAGCGGGACCCGACGACCTCCGGCCACTCCGAACGCGTCGCGCGGCTCGCCTGCGGGCTGGCCGAGGCGGCCGATCGCGTGTCGCAGGGGCCGCTCGCACCGGTCAAGGTGACGTGGGAGGACCTTCGGGAGCTGCGCTACGCCGCGGTCCTCCACGACTTCGGCAAGGTCGGCGTGCGCGAGCACGTCCTCGTCAAGGCCCGCAAGCTGCCGCCGGAGACCTACCTCCTGATGGAGTCCCGCTTCGAACAGGCGATCCTCTCGGCCGCGGCCGAGGTGTGGGAGCAGGCGGCGCGCGAAGGCTGGAGCCAGAAGAAGGTCGCCGAGGCGATCGCGGGCCGCAAGGGGATCCTGGACCGCGCCTGGCACGCGATCCGCCGCGCGGACGAGCCCAGCCTGCTGCAGGCCGAGATCGGGGAGGAGGTCGCGCAGCTCGCCGAGATGCGCTTCCGCGACGCCTCGGGCGCCGACACCGCGCTGGTGCGGCCGGAAGAGGTGGCGCTGCTCTCGATTCCTCAGGGAAGCTTGTCGGCGCTCGAGCGCAAGGAGATCGAGTCGCACGTCACCCAGAGCTTCCGCTTCCTCTGCAAGATCCCGTGGACCCCGGATCTCGCGCGGGTGCCGGACTGGGCCTATGCCCATCACGAAAAGCTCGACGGCTCCGGCTACCCCCGCAAGCTCGCGGCCGACCAGATCCCGCACCCGGTTCGGATGCTGACGATCTCCGACATCTTCGACGCGCTGGCCGCCCGCGACCGGCCGTACAAGAAGGCCGTCCCGCACGACCGTGCCCTGGACATCCTCCGCGCCGAGGCGCGCCGCGGCAAGATCGACCCGGATCTGCTGCAGCTCTTCATCGACGCGAAGATCTACGAGACCGCGCTGGCGAACGTCTGACCGGCGGCGCCACGAAAACCGGCATCCGGGGCGGGAGCAGGCGCTTCCATCGCGACCGGGCCGCGGCGAGGGCAGGCGAGGCGACGAGCGCCTCGACAGCGACCGGCCGCAGCGCGCAGAGCCGCACGCCGCGCCGCTCGATCGCCGCGATCTCGCGCGGGGAGATCCGCAGGCTCCTCGGGTCGGGAAGGATCCAGAGGCGGGGCTCGTGCGTTGCGAGCGCCCGAGCGGCGCGGCGCGCGTCGACGGCTCCCTCGAGCAGGATCGCGGCGCGAGGGCCGCGGGAGGGATCCGCGCGAGGGGTGTGCGGGTCGGGCAGATTCAGCAGGCCGGCGACGGCATCGCGCAGCAGCCCCGGGGGCGCCGGCCAGAGCAGCAGGCGCCGGGCCTCGCGAAGGAAGGAGAGATCCCGAGCGAGGCTCCTCCCGGCGGGGCACAGCACGATGCGGGCGGCGTCGTCGGCGGGCCCGCGCCGAAACGTCGCGAGCGAGACGGCCGTCCCGGCTGGCGGCCCGTCCATGAGGTGCCGGCGCCCCCGCCACGAGCGCGCCGCCGCGAGCGCGTCGGCGCGCGTCGGTCCGACCCAGAACAGCCCCGTTTCCAGCGGGGTTTGGTGTCCGCGATTGCGGCCGGTTACACTGATGCCCATCTCATCTTGAACGTCTTTTCCTTCTCGGTCCCGCAGTTCGCGATGGTCGCGCAGGCGGCCGGCACGGCCTTGCTGTTCCTGCTCTACATCCTGTTGTATCAGAAGCTTCGGCGCGGAGGCTTCCTGGACTGGATCTGGTCCTGGGCCTTCCTGCTGTGTGCCCTGGGGATCCGGATCGGCGCGGGCTCGGGCGTGCAGATTCCGGAGTCCCTCTACTTCATCCTGCACGTGGCCCTGCTGACCCATGTCTATTTCCTGCTGCGCGGCGCGCGCCGGTTCCGCGAAGAGCGGGGCACCAGCGCGAGCCCCTTCGAGCTGATCTGGGTCGTGCCGATCATCGCCGTGGCGTGGTGGACGACCTCCGAAACCACGAGCGTCGCGTCCCGAGCCGCCCCGATCCATCTGCTGCTCGCGGCGGCCTACGTCGCCGCGGCGATCCTGTTCGCCACGGCGTCGAGCTCGCCGGCGGGCCGTCTGCTGCTCGCGATCTCGTTCTTGCTCTGGGGCGTCGAGCGCGCCGCGGTCGGACTCGCCTACCTGCGGTTCGGCGACCTCGAGGCGGCGCCGCCGATCCTCCAGTACAGCGCGTTCGCGGCCGTCTTCTTCGAGATGACGATCGCGGTCGGCATCATCATCTTTCTCTTCGAGACGAGCCAGAGCCGGCTCCACGCCGAAATGCGCCAGCTCCAGGACGACGAGGAGCGCTTCCAGGAGCAGGGGGTGCGGGACCCGCTGACGGGCCTCTACAACCGCCACCACTTCAACGACGTCATCCGCCGCGAAACCGCGAACGTCCGGCGCTACGGCACGCCGCTCTCGGTCCTGCTCTCCGATCTCGACCGCTTCAAGGAGATCAACGACGTGCAGGGGCACGCGACCGGGGACGAGGTCCTGAAGTTCGTCGCGAGCTACCTCACCGATCAGGTCCGCGAGAACGACTACGTCTTCCGCTGGGGCGGCGACGAGTTCCTGATCCTGCTGCCCCGGACCGACGAGGGCTCCGCCGCGGCGAAGGCGGTGGAGATCGCCGCGGGCCTGCCGGCGATCCCCGGGACGGGTCAGATCCGCCCGACGCTCTCCGTCGGCTGGGCGACGCATCGCATGGACTCGGACTTCCCGAAGATCCTCGCGCTCGCGGACTCGCGCATGTACGAGATGAAGATCAAGGGGAAGAAGGAGCGAGAAGAGCGAGATCGCGCGCTCCGGCGTCTCTGAGCAGGCGGTAGACCCCCCGGGCCGGAAGGCCCATGACGTTGGTCCACGAGCCGTGGACCGCCTCGACGAATCGGCCCCCGAGCCCCTGCAGCGCGTAAGCGCCGGCCTTGTCGTCGGGCTCGCCGGTTGCGGCGTACCAGAAGACCTCCTCCTCGCTCATGGGCGCCATCCTCACGCCGCTCTCCTCGACCATCCCGCGGCCCTCCTCACCGTGGCGGACCAGCCAGAGCCCGGTCGCGACGCGGTGCTCGCGCCCCGCGAGGCTCGCGATCATCCGCCGGGCATCGGCGCGGTCGGCGGGCTTCCCGAGGATCGCGCCGCCGATCTCCACGAGCGTGTCGGCCGCGAGGACCCAGCGTCCCGGCCGCCGGGGAGCGACCTCCTGCGCCTTCTCGCGCGCGAGCCGCAGGGCGGCGTCCGTCACCGACTCCCCGTCGCGCACGCTCTCCTCGATGTGCGCGGGCTCGATGTCGAAGGGGATCGCGAGGCTCTGGAGGATCTGGGCGCGGCGCGGGGAGGAGGAGGCGAGGACGAGCGGCGTCACGCCGCGGAGCTTAGCCGAACGGACAACGGCTACGGCTACGGGTAGTAGCCGCTGATCGTCCGCGCCTGGAGGTTCGCGGGCTCCACCTTGATCTCGACCTTGCGCCACTCCTCCTTCGTGTCGGGGTTGGTGGAGTAGTAGGTCAGCAAGTACTGGCTGCGCAGCTCGTCGTTGATCTGCTTGTAGACGCTTTCCAGACCCTTGGCGGAGTCGATGTAGAAGCTCTGGCCGCCCGTGGCCTTCGTGACGGCGTTGAGTTTCGCCTTGACCTCGATGTCTGCGCCCGAGATCTTCAGCCCGATCCCGTAGATCGAGACCCCGGACTTCCTGACGTACTCGACCATCGTGTCGAAGTCGAACTTCGAAGAAGTGTCCTTGCCGTCGGAGAGGATCACGATGGCCTTCTTTCCCTTGATCCCCGTGAACTGGTAGAGCGAGTAGATGACGGCGTCGTACAGCGCGGTCGAGCCTTCCGCCCGCACGCCGGCGAGCGACCGCGCCAGCTTGTCCTTCCGGTTCGTCGTCTTGCAGAGCAGGAAGGGCTCGGTGTCGAAGGAGACCGTGAAGGCGCGGTCCTTCTCGCCGAGCGAGTAGTCGAGGAAGTTCAGCGCGGCCTTCTGCGCCTCCTCGAGCTCTTCCAGCATGGAGGCCGAGGTGTCGAGCACCACGCCGATGGTCAGCGGCAGGTTCTTGACGTATTCGAAGTTCTCGATCTTCTGGATGACGCCGTCCTCGTAGACCTTGAAGTGGTCGCGGGTCAGCCCCGGCACGGGGCGGTTCTTGTCCGTGACGGAGGTGTAGAGCTCGACGGCGTCGATGGTGACTTCCGAGATGTACTCGGGCGCGTTGACGTAGCGCACGTCCTCGGCCACCGTTCCGTCCTCCAGGGTCCCGACCACGCGCACGTACCCGACCGAGTTGGAGTCCTTGATCCGGACGGTCTGCTCGAAGGGGGGCTGGTAGAGCGTCGCGACGCGCGTGTCGTTCGAGTAGAACTCGATCTTCTGGAGGCTCTTGCCCTCCGGGGTCACGACGGCCGCGGCGACGCGAACCGGTCCGGAGACCTTCGACCCCTTCTCCGGCGTGAGGATGCGCACCTTGAAGACCTCGCGCCCCTCGTTGACGACGTACTCGTCCTCGCCGACGGCGCGGCCCGCGTTGCCGTACGCCACGACCCGGATCGTGTGCTTGCGCGGCAGCGGGCCGAAGTTCAGGTCGGCGGAGAAGGGAGCGCGGGTCTTCGTCATGACCTTCGAGCCGTTCAGGAAGAAGTCGACCGCGCGGATGCCCTCCGCCGTGCGGGTCTCGATGCGCTGGAGGCCGGTCGCGATCTCCTTGGCGATCGGCAAGATCGAGATCGCCGAGGGCAGGAGGCCCACGTCCTGCGCCTTGGCGAGGGTCGCCCGCGCGTCCGCCTGGGCCGCGGCGATGATCGGCGGCGGCGCGTCCGCCTGCTCCGGAACCGTCAGCGTGTCCGCGATGCGCCCCTCGGCGTTCTGATTGCCGTCGGAGATCTTCAGGACGATCTTGTAGTCGCCGGGGTAGAGGTAGCGGCGAACGGTCAGGGGGATCTTCTCGCCGACCTCCTGGGCCGGGAAGTCGAAACGATATTTGAAGTTGTCGACGAGCCGCTCGCCCTTGACGATCTCGCCGACGACGTCGATGTTGTAGAACTTCTCCTCGCCCATCTCGCGCGGCTTCAGCTCGGTGCGCGGGACCAGCAGCGACATGTCGACGCCGATCTTGTTGGCCCGCATCTCCGGGAAGCGGACGAGCTTCGTGACCTCGAGGTTGACGGAGCCCGCGGCGACGTCGGTGGTCATCGAGAGGATCTGGTCGATGCCTTCGGTCTCGATCGGCGGCGGCTCGAAGAGCTTCCCGATCCCCGCCATCGCGAGCGGCCCGGAGCCCAGGACCGCCGCGGTCGCCGACATCGCCTGCTGAACCGTGCGCCACTCGTGGCAGCGCGTCTGATCCACGGGGCGGCCCGGCGCCGTCATCGTCGGCGAGGAGTTGCCGCCGACGATCAGCGCGCCGACGCCGTCCATCGGCGTCCAGAGCCGGTAGTCGCCGACCTTGTAGGGCTGGTAGAAGAGCAGATAAACCTTGCTCTTCAGGGCCTCCAGGCGCTCGTAGTACCAGATCTGAATCGGCCAGTAGATGTCCTCGCAGTCGATCGGAAGGATCGCGTCGGGCGGACCCTGCATGACGAAGAGCTTCGCCCGGTCGTTGTTCAAGTTCCGAAACTGCTCGATCGCCGTCTGGACGCGGCGGATGTAGACCTCCTGGAAGTTGACCCGCAGCCCCTGCGGGTCGTAGGAGCGCCGCCGCCAGAAGGCCTCGATGAACCGGTCCTTCTGGTAGTTGTCCGTGATCTGAAGGAAGACCTGCATCTCCTCCTTCGTGATGATCAAGGAGACGAGGTTCAGGAAGTCGCGATATTTCGCCGGCTGCTGCTCGATCGCCGCTTTGACTTCCTTGTTCGAGAGCGTCCGCTTGTCCGGCGCCCGGGCTGCCGGCTGCGTCTGCGCCGTCGAGACGGTCGCGCTCGCGTTCGTTCCGCCCTGGACGGTGAGGGCCTTCGCGCCCTCGCTCGGCGCGGTCGTCGCGAATTTGTCCTTGAGCTGTCCGAGATCCTCCGTGTTGACCTCGGCCGGCGCGAGCAGCTTGCCCTTCTCCGTGATCGCGCCCAGCGTGGATCCCTGGCGGCCGCGGATCTCCTCGTAGACCTGGTAGACGGTGCAGGCCTCCGAGCAGTCGGTGCCCGCGCAGGGGTCCTGGAGGACGGGCCGGCAGGCGTACACGAGATCGTCGAACCGCTTGCGGCAGGCGCCGGGGTTGAAGACCTCCGAGTGCGGGACGCTCATGTCCCACATGCGGCGCGGCTCGACCGAGCTGCGGCGGTAGAAGAAGAACTTCATCTGACCGCGGGCGAGGGCGGAGTCCACGTAAGTCCAGATCTCGAGGTTCCGGAACTGGGACTCGCACGAGTCCCCCAGCTCCTGAATCCCCGCCGGCTCGCCGTAGCGCAGGACCATTCGCCCGGCGTCCTCGCGCCAGCCGTCGTACTTCTCGTCGGCGAGGCGGCGCAGCTCCTCGTAGCGGCGCCGGTAGAAGGGGCCCATCGGCGCCGGGAGGCCGTCTCTCTCCCGGCGCTTCCAGAACTCCTCTTTGAACATCTCGCGCTGGTGCGGCTCGGTCAGCGTCAGGAAGAGCTCGCGCTCCTCTTTGGTGATGATCGGCGCGACGTATTCCTCGAGCCACTGGCGATCCGCCTCGGGAAGGTCCTTGACGGACTTGGGCGCCGTGGGAAGCGGCAGCGGCGAGCCGGTCGGGTTCGCGGCCTTCTGGACGGTCGTCTGAACCGCGAGCGGCGCGGCCTTCGGGTCGGAGGTGGTCGCGTATTTCTCGCGAAGCCGCGTGAGGTCCTCGGTGTCGACCGGCGGCGGCGCGAGCATGCGGGCGGCCTCGGCGGCCTGTCCGGCACCCTTGCCGAGGGTGCT
>DATBIJ010000148.1:0-18469 GCA_036557025.1 Thermoanaerobaculia bacterium
CTCCAGGACTCCGAGATCGCGAGCGGATGAACCGTCCCCGGGGTGTTCGGCGTGAAGACGAAGTCCGACAGGTTCGGACGATCGATCTCCTGCCCATGGGCGTTCAGCGCTTCGATGATCTCGTCCGCGATGATCCCGTGCGCGATCGTCGAGGGGTGGAATCCGTCCGCGGAGAAGAGGCCGCCCGAGAGAAAGGCGGTCGAGAGCTCGATGCCGCCGACGGCGATGCCATGATCCCGGATGTCGTTGAAGAAATCAAAGACGTCGATCTCGATCGCGTTGTTCGCGGCCGACTGCGCGTGGATGATGTCGTTGATCGCCCGGACACGCGCGCTGATGGCCGTGACCTCCTCGGCGAAGAGAAGGACACCCGGGTTGAGCGTGGACGGCGGCGTGAAGGAGCCGTCGGGCAGCGGCTGGTTGCAGTTGGGAAGCGGCGCGACGGCGCAGGGGATCCCGCGGCCCGTCGCGAGCATCGACTGCGCCTGCAGCGTCACGAGCGTCGTCGGCGGAATCGGGCAAGGCGCCGTCGGGCAGGTGTCGGACGTCCGAGAGCCCAGCAGAGGAATCGTGTGCCCGGCGGGGTCGAGCACGGGCTGGCGCGTGGCCGGGTTGACGACCACCGGGGGAATCGTCGTGGCGAACGGCAACACGGTGACGTCGGGAACGTTCAGCGTGACGATCGTCCGGTTGCTGCCCGCGCGAAGCGCCGCCATGACGGCCGTGTAGTCCGCCTCGAAGGAGGCGAGCGGAGTCGTCGTGACGCCGTCCAGCATGATGCCCGCGAGCACGCCGTTCAGGATGTCATTGTTGCCGGCCCAGAGCGTCACGATCCCGGGGTTTAGCGAGAGCGCCTGCTCGAGCGCGCTCGTGTTGTAGAGCGGCGTGCCCGGCTGGCCGTTGCGGAGGATGAAGGAGGCGAAGAAGTTCGCCGTGTCGGTGCCCGAGGCGATCTTCAGGTTGCGGATGTGCCCGATGCGGAACCCCGGGACCCCGAGGTTGTCGTACGGGCGCGGCAAGGTCAGGTTGTTGGGACCGACCGGCTGCGAAACGGGGCCGACCGAGATCGCGTTGTTGGCGACGACGGCGCCCAGGCAAGCGATCGCGGGGTTGGTGACCGTCGTCGTCTCCGTGACCGTCGGGAGCGCGAAGTCGGCGATTCCCATCTGACGGCCGATGACGGCCGGGAAGGAGTTCACCTGGTTGCGCTCGACGAGACAGTTGCCCTGGAAGCCCGCCGTGATCGAGTCGCCCAGGGCCACATAGGGGCGCCCCTGCCCGAAAGCGGCGGCCGAAGCGGCGAGGAACACGAGCGCCGCGGCGGCGGCGCGAGGACGCAGTTTTCTCATATCGCTCCCTTCGCTCCTCACCATGAGAACCGGAAGTTCAGGCCGAACACGTTCGCGGTCTCCTTGTAGACGCCCTCGAAGTTGTCGCCCGGACCGTCGTTGCTGGTGACCCCGCGCGTGTCGATGTCGTCGAACACGATGTAGACGTCCCCGATATCCACGCCCCAACGGGGCGTGTGGTAGCCGAAGCCGATCGTGTAGGCGTCGCGGTCGTTGTCCGCGAGCAGCGGCGAGGCGTCCGCGATCGGCTGGGGCGTCTGGTCCTGGTAGTACCCGGCGCGCACGGCGATCGCGCCGTGGCGCCACTCCAGCCCGGCCCGGTAGGCCCAGGAATCCTCCCAGGCCGTGATGCGCTCGAAGGAGAGATCCGGCTCGTCCGAGAACAGGACGTTCAGGCTCTGGAACGACGACCACTCCGTCCAGTCCGCCTCGAGCGCGAGCGTCAGCGCCTCACCCAGGGCGATCGCGGCGCCGATGTTCCAGCTCGCGGGGAATTCGATCGAGGTCGTCAGCGGCTGCGGCGACGGGGGAAGCTGGCCCGCGACGATCGCGTCGAACACGGGGTTGCCCGACAGGACCTGGTCGAAGGTCGCCTCGCCGTCGAAGTCGACCGTGATCGAGCTGCGGTAGGCGACGCCCAGAGAGAGATACGGCAGCGGCTTGATCATCGCGCCGGCGTTCCAGCCCCAGCCGCCGTTGTCGAACAGATCGCCGCTCTCCAGCTCGACGTGCGCGATGTCGACGGCGGATTGCGTGAAGGGATTGATCGCCGCCTGGCTCTGCTTGAGCTCGAGCTTCGCCATGCGGTAGCTGAACCCGCCCGCGACCGCGAACTGCGGCGAGATCTGCCAGGAGACGACCGGGTTCAGATCGATCGACTGCAGATCCGCGGACTGCGCGAGGAAGCGGCCCGCGAAGTTGTCGGCATCGTCCCAGCCAACGCCCAGGCCGTACTGCGCGAAGCTTCCGAAGCCGATGTTGACGCTCTCGGTCATCGGGAGGACGGCGTAGACCGTCGGCAGGAGGAAGGTCTCGTCCTCGTACTCCGCGTGGTAGCCCGCGCCGGGGAAGGGGTTGGAGCCGTCGAACTCCCCTTCGGTCCGCCAGAGGGCGGAGGCGCCGATCTGTCCCTCGAAGTGCTTCTGCCAACCCAGGCCCGCCGGGTTGTAGAAGATCGCCGAGGGGTCACTCGCGACGCCGGAGAACGCGAGGCCCATGCCCATCGCGCGCGCCCCCTGGGTCATGATCTGGAAGCCCGAGGAGAACATCGGCGCCGCGCCGAGGAAGAGTAGGGCGGCGAGAGGCGCCAGGTGTCGGGCGGGACGAATCCGAAGAGGTCTGCTCACGTCTTCCTCCATCGCAAGGGGGAAAGGCAGGACGCCGGCGTCGGCGGGCCAATTCTCCGTCCCGCCCGGCGCACAAGTCAAAGAGGTTCGGAATACCCCATCGGGCATCGGACGGCGAGCCGTGAGCGGGCTAGAATCCCGGCAGTGCCCCGAGAGAGCGATTCGCCGACCCGAGGTGCAGGGACGGCCTCCGGTTCGGCCGACCGGCCTCTCAAGGCCGGAACGATCCTGGGCGGCCGGTACCGCATCGACTCCGTGCTGGGGTTCGGAGGGATGGGCGTCGTCTACCGCGCGCGGGACCTCCGGCTGGACCTCGACATCGCGCTCAAGCGCATTCGTCCCGACCGCTTTTCGCCCCAGCGCCGCGAGATCCTTCGGCGGGAGCTTTTGCTGTCGCGGCGGGTGACCCACGAGAACGTCTGCCGCGTCTATGACCTCGTGGAGCTCGACGGGGACGAATTCGTGTCGATGGAGTTCCTCCCCGGCCGGACGCTCAAGGACATCGAGGACGAAGAGCGGATGCTGCCGGTCGGGCGCGGGCTCTCGATCGCAAAGGGCATCTGCCGCGGCCTGGCCGCCGCGCATCGGCTCGGCATCCTTCACCGCGACCTGAAGCCGGAGAACGTCATCATCACGGAGGATGGCGTCCCGCACCTGATGGACTTCGGCATCGCGGTCGAAAGCGCGGTGTGGGCTGGCGAGAAGGAGGAGACCGTCCCCGGGACGCCGCAGTTCCTCGCCCCGGAGCTGCTGCGCGGCGAGCCGCCCAGCATCCGGACCGACGTCTACGCCATGGGCGTCCTGCTCTACGAGATGTTCACCGGGCGCGTCCCCTTCGACGACGCCGACACCGCGCGGCTGGTCCGGATGGTGATCTCGGAGGAGGCGCCGAAGGCGGTGGCGCTGCGGCCGGACCTTCCCCCGGAGCTGCACGACATCCTGGACCGCGCGATCGCGAAGGACCCCCTCGCCCGCTTCCCCTCCTCCGCCGACCTCTCCGACGCGATGTCGGCGTTCGAGGGGAAATTCCTCGACCGCGTGCTCGCCGAGGTCTCGGTCACGCGGGCGCGGATGGTCAAGCTGATGGTGATCCTGGAGGCCAACAAGTCGCTGAAGACCACCTTCGACCCGACCGAGACGCTCCGGATCATCCTGAGGACCGCGACCTCCGAAACTGACGCCGAACGGGGCACCATCTTCCTCCGGGACCGCGACGAGCTGGTCAGCCAGATCCTGGAGGGCGGGGCGGTGGCGCCGATCCGCCTGCCGATGGGCAAGGGCATCGCGGGGACGTGCGCGTCCACCGGCCGCGTCATCAACACCTCGGACGTCTACCGCGACCCGCGCTTCGATTCTCGTGTCGACGCTTCCTCGGGCTTCAAGACGCAGTCGCTGCTCGCGGCGCCGATGCGCACGCCGGCCGGCGAGATCGTCGGCGTCGTGGAAATCCTCAACAAGCGCCGGGGCCGGCCCTTCACGAAGGAGGACGAGGAGTTCCTCTCCGAAGTCGGCGCGCATGCCGCGCTCGCGGTCGAGAGCGTGCGCGACCACGAGCGCGCGGTCGCGCAGGCGCGCGCCGAAGGGGCATCGGAGATCGTCCGCAGCGCCGCGGCGCTGCTGGCGCCCGGCTCCTGGCCCGACACGCCGGGATTCGAGTCCGCTCCCCTGCGCTGGAGCTCCGGGGAGACGGCCCTGGTCTCGTATGTCGTCGACGCGGCCCCGGGGCGCCTATCGTTCGTCCTGCTCGAGCGCGTGGGCCCGGCGGAGGTCTCCTTCGCCCCGCTGGCGCGGGCCTGCCAGGCGGCTCGCGGCCTCCCCGCGTCCAGCGCACCGGGGGAGGTCTGTGGGGAGCTCGCGCGGCGCGAGGCCTCGGTCCAGACGGCCGCCGCACGTTGGGAAGATGGACGACTGTGGCTGGCCTCCGGCGGCGGCGCGCTCCTCCCCTGGGTCCTTCGGCGCGGCGTGCCCCTCCCCTTCCTGGAGCAGTCGAGCGGACCCGTCAAGAGCGCCGTCGTGGAGTCGGAGCCGGGGGATTTGCTGCTGATCGCCTCGCGCGGGCTCGCCGGGCTGACCGGACCGGAAGGAAAGGCGGTCGCGCCGGCGGACTGGGTCCTGCGCCTCTCCCGCACCGCGGAGGAGAAACCCCTCGCCGTCGCGTTCGCGGAGCTCGTCGCCGAGATGAAGCGGCTCGGCGTGTCCCCTGGCCCCGGCGGCGTGCTCGTGCTGGCCGCCCGCGGCCGCCCGTGACCGCGCGGCGGCGCTTCCGGCTCGTCGACGTCTTCGCGGAGGGCCCGTTCACGGGCAACCCGCTCGCCGTCTTCCCGGAGGCCGGGGGCCTGGACGCGGAGTCGATGCGGCGGATCGCGAGCGAGATGGGCCACGCCGCGACCGCCTTTCTGTTTCCGCCCGCTTCGAAGGAGGCGGAGTTCCTGCTGCGGATCTTCTCCCGCGAGCGCGAGATCCCCTTCGCCGGCTACCCCGCCCTGGGCGCGCACTTCGTCCGGGCGCTGGAGAGCGGGCGCACGCTCGAGGAGCCCGTGACGCGGGCCAAGCACGAGACGCCGTCCGGGACGTTCGAGGTCGAGATGCGCGTCGAGAAGGGCGCGATCGTGTTGCTGCGCCTCCCGCAGCGGCCGCCCGAGCTGTCGCCGCGCCTGAACGCGGAGGAGATCGCGGCCGTCGCCGAGGCGCTCTCGCTCGAGGAGAAGGACATCGAGGCCGCCAACCAGCCGGTGCGCGTCGTCTCGACGGGCCTGCCGGCGCTGCTGGTTCCGGTCGCGACCCTGAAGACTCTGGAGAGCGCGCGCCCGCGCTTCAACCTCCTGCGCCGCGTCCTGGAAGGCCGCGAAGCCACCCTGGTCTACGCCTTCACCAAGGAGACCGTCGACCCGCGCGCGGCCGCCCAGGCCCGGGCGTTCGACGTGCTCACCGCCTCGGAGATTCCCGGGGCCGGCGCCGCGGCGGGCGCGCTGGCGGCGTATTTGGTCAGCCACTCCGCGGTCACGGTCCTCCCGACCACGTCGCTGACGATCGAGCAGGGACACTTCCTGCGGCGGCCCTCGCGCCTCTTTCTCGAGGTCCACGTCCGCGACCGCAAGGTCGCGCGGGTGATCCTGGGCGGGAGGGTCGTCGCGGTGGGAGAAGGCTGGTTGGGGTCAGGTCTTTAGTTGTTAGCGTTTCGACAACATTTCGGTCACCCGACTCAGCCCAGCGGCAGCTCTCCCCCGTCGTAGATGAGCCTCTCCCCCTCGACGCGCGCGAACGGCGCGAGCTTCCGAGGCCGCGCCTCCTTCTCCGAAAGGATCTCCCGCACCTCGAACCCGCGGACCATCAGCGCGTCGGCGATCAGCGAGCGGTGGCAGCTCCAGGGCATCGCCTCGGCGCACATCAGGGCCGTGGCAGTTTCCTGGGTCAACGGGATCAGCGTCGTCAGCGCGGCGGCGAACTCCGGCGTGTCCATGTAGTCGGCGTATCCGCGGAAGGCCTCGACCCGCCACGCGACGTGCGGAGAGTCGGGCCGCGCGCGGCGGCGGCCGCCCAGCTCGGGCATCGGGCTGTACGCGATGCCGGCCGCGGCGAGCGACGCCTCCAGCCGCTCTGCGCCGAAGTGCGGCCATCGCCGCGAGGCCGGGAATCGGCGCACGTCGGCGATGCGTGCGACGCCGTGTGCCGCGAGGATCCCGAGGAACTTCTCGAGCGAGTGGTTCGAGTGGCCGACGGTGAAGACGGGTCGCATCGAGGATCAGAGCGCGTCGCGAAACATCTCTCTGTAGTGCCGATACCAATCGCTATGGATGAGCTCCCCGGGGTCGTGGGCGCGCTTTTGGCGCAGGAGCTCGAGAAGCTTCGGGTAGGCGCGCTCGACCTGGTCGCGCCGCGCCCAGCGATGGTAGGTCAGGTAATAGCTGCCGCCGCGCTCCAGCGCCCGGTCGATCAGCCGCCGGAAGGCCTCCGCCGCGGCCGAGAGACGCTCGGGGGCGTGGTCGACGTGCAGGTTGAAGATCACGCAGGCCCAGCCTTCGCGCGCCCAGGGGAGGAATGTCTCCGTGTCCTTCTCGACGAGACGCACGGTGCCGTAAATCACATCGAGGGCATCGCGTCGGGCGTCCTCGGCCACCGCGTCGAGAAACGCCGACAGATCGCTCCGCGGAACGTAGAGCTCGGTGATCATCTCGGTTCCCGCGCGACCCGCCTCGGCATCCAGCGCGCGGTGGTAGTGGTCGAGATAGATCGAGAGCTGATGCGTGTCGCTCCAGTAGATCTGGCCCGACGTCGCCAGGTAGAAACGCGCGTAGCGCTCGAAGGCCTGGCCCTTGTCGAAGTGGGTCAGCCGGACGAGCGCAGCCCAGTCCGCCTCGGACAGCTCGCGCGGAGTCTCGGCGATCGGCACATCGTCCTCCACCGGCCGGTAACACGCGAAGACGCCCCGCCGCAGGAAGTCCCGCGACGAGGGGTCGATCGAGAACTGGAAGTCGCCGTAGAGGAAGCCCGCCGCCACGCGCTCCTCGAAGGCGCGCATCAGCCCATCCGTCGTCTCGATCTCGACCTGCCGCTCCAACTTGCGCCGCGGAGAGAGGCGCAGCCGGACGGACACGATGACGCCGAAGAGGCCGTAGCCGCCAATCGCGAGCGAGAACAGATCCGCGTTGTCCTCCCGTCGGCAGTGACGCCGCTCGCCCGTGGCGAGCAGCAGATCGAAAGACTCGACGTCGGAAACGATCGGAGGCATCGTCAGGCCCCGCCCGTGAACGTTCGCGGAGAGAGAGCCGCCGAGCGTCATGCGGTCCGCTCCCGTCTGCTTCTGCGCGATGCCCCAGCCCGCCGCCTCCGGCAGGCGCCGAATCTCCGCGATCAGATCGGGCCACTCGATGCCCGCCTCCGCCTCGATAATTCCCTTTCCGGGATCGAACGAGAGGACCCGACGCAGGTCTCGTGTGTCGATCAGGACGCCGCCCGCGGCGAACTGCTGGCCGCCCATCGCGTGCCGGCCCCCGGCGAGTCCGACGGATCGGCCGTCGCGGCGGGCGGCGGCGAGCGCCTCCCGCAGCGCGTCAAGGGACGCCGGGCGAACGACCTGTGCCACCCGCGTGGGGTTGAGCCGGGAGTGGACGTCGTTGACATCGACGCCCGCATCGGGGCCGGCGGCGGCGTCGTTGTTGTCCAGATTTGTTGTCGAAACGCTAACAACTAAAGACCTGACCCCAAGACTGCCACGGCGACCGCTCCCGGGCCGCCGTGGGCGCCCAGGGCGGGTCCGCACTCGCTGATCATGACGTCGGACTCCGGGAAGCGCGCGCGGATCTCGCGGGCCAGCGCCTCGGCGGCTTCCGGCGCGTCGCAGTGGGCAACGCCGAAGCGCCGGGTGCGGCCCGCCGAGTCCGCCTCCCGGAAGAGCAGGCGCATCATCTTGCGCTTGGCGGCCTCGTAGCCCCGCGCCTTCGCCGCGGGCTCCGCTTTGCCCTCCTTCGAGATCGTCAGCACGGGCAACAACCCGAGCGCCTTCGCGATCAGGCCGCGCAACGGCGAGACGCGGCCGCCGCGCACCAGGTGGGTCAGCGTCGGCACCGCGATGAACAGCCGCACGCGGTCGGACGCCTCGCGGGCGATGCGCGCGACCTCGGCGGCGGGCTTGCCGGCCAGCGCTGCCTCCGCGGCCTCGCGGACGACCAGGCCGAGACCGACCGTCACGTTGCGGCTGTCGACGTGGTCGAAGTGCGTCCTCGGGACGCTTCGGGCCCCGACGACGGCGGCCTGATAGGTCCCGGAGACGCCCGAGGAGAGGTGCACGGAGACGATGGAGGCGGCGTGCACCGCGGCGTTCTCGTAGACCTGCGTGAAGTCCGCCGGCGGGGGCTGCGAGGTCCGCGGCGCCTCGTCGGTGACCGCGAAACGCGCGTAGAACTCGTTGGGCGTGATCGTGATCTTGTCGAGATAGTTCTCGGAGCCGAACATGACCCGCACGGGCACGATCGCCACGCCGAGATCCTCGAGCAGAGTCTGCGGCAGATCGCAGGTGGAGTCGGTGATCACGGCGACGCGCTCCGAGCGGTTCGCCTCGAAGCGAGTCTCGTGCTGGGCCTGCATGTCCTCGACCTTGGTGTTCACGACCTCCGCGATGGCCCCCGCCGCGGCGAAGAGCTTCTCCGGCTCGTTGGTGTGGACGTGCAGGCGCACCCGCGAGGAGGTCCCGGCGACGACGATCGAGTCGCCGAGCAGGGCCGCCTGGCGCCGGAGCTCCCCGCGGTCGATCGCGCTGCCTTCCAGCAGCGCCTCCGTGCAATAGCGGAAGAGGATCGACTCGCTCTGCTTGTCGAAGAGAGCGGCCTTGACCTCTTCCGGAGGCATCTCCGGCATCGCCCCGCGCGCGGCCTCCTTCAGGTACTTGACGATCCCTTCCAGCAGATAGACGAAGCCCTGCGCGCCCGCGTCGACGACGCCCGCCTTTGCCAGGGCCTTCATCTGACGGGGCGTGTCCTCGAGCGACTTGCGCGCCACCTTCAGGGAATCGGGCAGCAGCGAGGCGAAGTCGGGATTCTCGGCCGAACGCTGGGCGACCGTCATCGCCCAATCCCGAATCACGGTCAGGATCGTCCCCTCGACCGGTCGCGCGATCGCGCCGTACGCCGACGAGGCCGCCTTCTGCACGGCGGCGGCGAAGTCCGCGGCGCTGGCCCGGGGCTTGTCCGGCAATCCCTCCGAGAAGCCGCAGAAGAACTGCGCGAGGATCGCGCCGGAGTTGCCGCGGGCGCCGCCGACGGCCTCGTCCGCGAGCGCCTTCGACATCTGTCGCAGGTCGCGCCGGCGCCCGCGAGCGATCCCCGCCGAGATCTTCTGGAGCGTCGAGGCGACGTTGGTCCCGGTGTCGCCGTCCGGGACCGGGAAGACGTTGATCTTGTTGAGCTGCTCGGCGCGGTCCGCGACGAAGCGCGAGCCCGCGATGACCGCACGCGCGAGGCGGTGCCCGTCGAGATAACGGATCGCGATCAAGACTTGATCGGCGCGGGCTCCCCGGTCGTGAGGTGCCCGCGGCGGCCCTCGGTGCGGTATTCCTCCGCCACCGAGGGAAGGCGGTCGAGGTACAGCAGCACGACGCCGCAGCTCATGCACGCCCAGGGATAGACCTTTTCGGAAGAGAAGTCGAAGATGCCCTTCTTCCAGGGCTTGCGCCAGAAGTACTGCGTGTAGCCGGCGTAGTGGCTGCTCGAGCGGACCATCTCCCCCGAGCACATCGGACACTTCCGGCGGAAGTCGTTCATGGCGCTTCGCAGGAGGATATCGCAGGAGAACGAGGCGGGAGCGCCTCTACGGCCTCCACCGCAGGACGAGGTTTCGCGCGGCGGCCACCTCATCGACCCGCTTGACCGGTGTCGTGTGCGGGGCCGACTTCACCAGCTCCGGCTCTTCGGCGCACTCGCGCGCGATCTCGCGCATCGCGTGGATGAAGGCGTCGAGGCCCGGCTTCCCCTCGGTCTCGGTCGGCTCGATCATGAGCGCGCCGGAGACGACCAGCGGGAAGGAAACGGTCGGCGGGTGAAACCCGTAGTCCATCAGCCGCTTGGCGATCTCGATGTTGTTGACCCCCTGGGCGACCTGGTTCTTGTCGGAAAACACGACCTCGTGGAGGCTCGGCGCGTCGTACTTGAGGTGGTAGACGCCGGTCAGGCCGGCGCGGATGTAGTTGGCGTTGACGACGGCGTTGCGGGCCACCTCGCCGATCCGATTCCCCCAGGACAGGATGTAGGAGAGCGCCCGCACGAACATCCCGTAGTTGCCCAGGAACGTGCGCAGGCGGCCGATGGAGTCCGGGCGGTCGTAGTCGAGCCGGTAGGTTCCGTCCTCGCGGCGCTCGACCGTGGGCCGCGGCAGGTACGGCACGAGGCCCTCGACGACCGCGACGGGGCCCGAGCCGGGCCCTCCCCCGCCGTGCGGCGTCGAGAAGGTCTTGTGGAGGTTCATGTGCATCACGTCGATGCCCATGCGACCCGGCTTCGCGACGCCGACGAAGGAGTTGAAGTTGGCGCCATCGCAGTAGAGGTAGGCCCCCTTGGCGTGCACGAGGCGTGCGATCTCGAGGATCCGGTCCTCGAAGATCCCGAGCGTGTTGGGCACCGTCAGCATCAGCGCCGCGACGTCCTCGGTCATTGCCTCCTCGAGGACATGGAGGTCGAGCGTGCCGCGGGCGTTGGACTTGAGCTCCTTGACCTTGTATCCCGCGAAGTGCGCCGAGGCCGGGTTGGTGCCGTGCGCCGAGTCGGGGATCAGCACGGTCGTGCGCGGGTTGCCGCTCTTCTCGAGGGCCTTCCGGACCATGAGGATCCCGGCAAGCTCGCCCTGCGCGCCCGCCGAGGGCTGGAGGGTGACCCGCGCGAGGCCGGTCAGCTCGATCAAGGCCTGCTCGAGGCGCCAGGCGAGCTCGAGCGCGCCCTGCACGGACTCCTCCGGCGCGAACGGATGCGCGGCGGCGAAGCCGGGCAGGCGCGCCATCTCTTCGTTGATGCGCGGGTTGTGCTTCATCGTGCAGGAGCCGAGCGGGTAGAGCCCCTGATCGATCGAAAAGTTCAACCGCGACAGCCGCGTGAAGTGCCGGCCGACCTCCACTTCCGTGATCTCGGTCTCCCCGGCGATCTCCCCGCGTGCGAGCTCCCTGGGAATCTCGAGGACCTCCGGCACGTCGAGAGGCGGCAGCGAGTAGCCGGTCTTGCCGGCGCCCGAGCGCTCGAACACCAGCGGCTCGTGGCGCGGCTCCGGCCAGCGCCGATCCGCGCGCGGCGACGCCGGACCCGGGGTCGGCTCGACCTCGACGCTCATGACGCCCTCGCGGCGGCCGGAAGCTCGCGGCACAGACGATCCATTTCTTCGCGGGTGTTCATCTCGGTCACGGCGACGAGGAAGGCGTTCTCGCGCCCCGTTTCGAATCGCGACAGCGCGACGCCGCCCAGGATGCCGCGCGCGGCCAGGCGCGAGAGCAGGTCTTTGGCGGGAACCGGCCCCTCCACGAGAAACTCATTGAACGTCGGGCCCGCATGGGGCACGCGAAAGCCGGCCACCCTCTGGATCGCGCCCTTCAGGTACTGCGCCTTCGCATGGCACTGGCGCGCGACCTCGGCGAGCCCCTTCTTGCCCATCAGCGACATGTGAACGTTCGCCGCAAGCGCCATCAGGCCCTGATTGGTGCAGATGTTCGACGTGGCCTTTTCACGCCGGATGTGCTGCTCGCGCGTCGAGAGGGTCAGGCAGAAGGCCCGCCTCCCCTCGGCGTCCCGCGTCTCCCCGACGAGCCGGCCCGGGATCTGACGCTGATGGGCCGTGCGGCAGGAGAGAAACCCGAGCAGGGGCCCGCCGAAGTGCATCGGAACCCCCAGCGACTGCGCTTCGCCGCAGGCGATGTCGCAGCCGGACTCGCCGGGCGAGGCGAGCAGGCCGAGCGATGCCGCCTCGGCGATCACCGCGACGGACAGGACACCTTTGCCGGCCGCCGCCGCGGGCAGGCTCTTCCAGTCCTCGACGACGCCGTAGAAGTTCGGCGACTGGAGCGCCACGGCGAAGGTCGTCGCGTCGACCGCGGCCGCGAGCGCCGCGGCGTCGGTGCGGCCATCGGCGGTCAGCGGCACCTCGACGACGTCGAGCCCCAGCCGCGCGAGGTAGCTGCGCACGGTCTCGCGGTACTCGGGGTGAATGCCCTGCGACAGAACGGCCTTGCGGCGCCCGCGAACGATCCGGTCCGCCATCAGCAGGGCTTCGGCCAGCGCGGAGGCTCCTTCATAGAGCGAGGCGTTGGCGACGTCGAGGCCGGTCAACAGGGCGATGTGGGTCTGGAATTCGAAGATCGACTGCAGCGTGCCCTGCGAGATCTCGGGCTGGTAGGGCGTATAGGAGGTCAGCCACTCCGCGCGGGTCAGCATCTGATCCGCGATCGACGAGGTGTAGTGGTGGTAGAGACCCGCCCCGAGGAAGAACGCGTGCTGGCGTGCGCTCGCGGTCCGCGCCGAGAGATCGCCCAGGATCCGGCGCACCTCGATCTCCGACGCGGGCGGCGGGAGGGCCGCCTCGGAGAGGATTCCGGCCGGGAGCGAAGCGAACAGCTCCTCCACGGAGGACACGCCGATCGCGGCGAGCATCTGCGAGCGCTCGGTGTCGGAGACCGGGAGGTACTTCACCGGGCCTTCTCCTCCTCGCGCAGGTACTCGTCGTATTGCGCCGCGGTCAGCAGCGCGTCGAGCTCCTGGTTGCTGCCGATGCGGATCTTCACCAGCCAGCCGTCGCCGAAGGCATCTTCGTTGACGATTCCCGGCTCCGCGACAGCGGCCGTGTTGATCTCGACGACCTCCCCGGTGATCGGGATGTAGAGCTCCGAGACCGCCTTGACGGACTCGACCGTCCCGAACTCCTCGTCGGCCTTGAAGAGATGCCCGACCTCGGGCAGCTCCAGGTAGACGATCTCGCCCAGCTCCTTCTGCGCGTGATCGGTGATGCCGATCGTGCCGATCTCCCCGTCCAGGCGGACCCATTCGTGGCTGCGGGTGTAGCGGAGCTCGTCGGGGTTCACGCGGTTGCCTCCTTCACTTCGCACGCTTGTAGAAGGGCGTCGGGACCACTCGGGCCTTTGCGGGCCGCTCTCGGATGACCGCCTCGAACTCGCTGCCGACCGCGGTCGCGGCGGTCGGGAGCAGGGCGAGCCCGATCGGCTTCCCGAGCGTCGGCGAATGCGTGCCGGAGGTCACCACGCCCTCCCCCGCCGCCGTGTTCGCGGGGTAGCCGTGCCGCGCGATCCCGCGGTCGACCATCTCGAAGCCGACGAGCTTTCGCGGCACGCCGGCGGCCTTCTGGCGCTCCAGGGCGTCGCGCCCGAGGAAGTCGCCCTTCTTCATCTTCACGATCCAGCCCAGGTCCGCCTCCCACGCCGTGACCGTCTCGTCGATGTCGTTGCCGTAGAGACACATCTTCGCCTCGAGCCGGAGCGTGTCGCGGGCGCCCAGACCGCAAGGAAGCACGCCGAGATCCTTTCCCTTCGCGAGCAGGGCGCGCCAGATCTTCGGCGCGGCCTCGGGCGAGTGGTAGATCTCGAACCCATCCTCGCCCGTGTAGCCCGTGCGCGAGACGATCGCGGGCGCCCCCTCGACGCGGGTCTCGCGAAAGCCGTAGTACGGCAGCCCCGTCACCTCGTCCGAGGCCACGCGCGAGAGCAGCTCCGCCGATCGCGGCCCCTGCACGGCGATCAGGGCCCACGCGTCGCTTTCGTCGTCGACCCGCGCGTCGCCGGCGTGCCGGCTCGCCCAGGAGAAATCCTTCTCGGTGTTGGAGGCGTTGACCACGACGAGGTAGTCCGCGGGAGAGCGGCGGTACACCAGCAGGTCGTCGACGAAGGTCCCCCGCTCGGTCAGGAACGCGGAGTAGTGGATGCCGCCGTCTCCGAGACGGGAGACGTCGTTCGGGGTCAGCCGCTGGAGGGCATCGAGCGCTCCGGGGCCCCGCACGGCGAGCTCCCCCATGTGGGACACGTCGAAGATCCCGACCGCCTGGCGCACCGCCCGGTGCTCCTCGAGGATCCCGGAGTACTGAACCGGCATCTCCCAGCCCCCGAAATCGATCAGCTTCCCCGAGAGCTCGCGGTGCTGCTCATAGAGCGGGGTGCGGCGGAGCGCCGGGGCCGCGGGGGGCGAGGACATGCGGCCGGATGATATGCGGCGGCCGACGGAGGGGCAAACTTGCGGCTCGCCATAGGATCTCGCACGACGGTCGGCAGTCGACGGTCTAGGAGGAGGGAACGATGGCACCTCTGGCGCTGGCGCTGTTGTCCTGGTGTGCGGCAATCGAATCGGGAGCGTCGCCTCCCCCCTCCCCCCTTCCGTCTCCCGTCATATCCACCTTCTCCATCGTCGCCCGCGACCCGGCCAACGGCGATCTCGGCGTCGCCGTGCAGTCGAAGTTCCCCAACGTCCGCGTGGCGGTCCCCTTCGCGAAGGCCGGCGTCGGCGCCGTGGCAACCCAGTCGTTCGCCAACTCTGAGTTCGGCACGAAGGGGCTCCAGCTGATGGCGCTCGGCGCCACGCCCGAGGAGGTCCTCGCGATCATCGGACGCGACGACGCGGACCTGCAGGACCGTCAGGTGGGTATCGTCGACGCGAAGGGCCGCTCCGCGACCTTCACCGGCAAGAAGTGCTTCGACTGGGCCGGCGGCCGCCGCGCCACGGACTACGCGATCCAGGGCAACATCCTGGTTTCGGAGGCCACGGTGGACGCGATGGAGAAGACGTTTCTCTCCGCGAAGGGGCCGCTCGCCGAGCGCCTGCTCGCGGCTCTCAAGGCCGGGGCGGAAGCCGGCGGCGACAAGCGGGGCCGACAGTCGGCGGCGCTCGTCGTCGTGCGTGAGGGCGCCTCCTACGACGGGAAGAGCGATGCCTACGTGGACATCTCCGTCTACGACGCCCCCGACCCCATCGCGGAGATCTTCCGGCTCTACGAGCTTCAGAAGGTCCACTTCGAGCGAAGCGATCCCAAAGACATCGTTCCGATCGGCGGGGCCGACGCGCTCTATCTCCAGAAGCTCCTCGCGAAGAAGGGCTTCTACAAGGGGACGGTCGACGGCACGTGGAACGAGGCCTCCACCTCGGCGCTCGCCGACTACATGGGCTGGGAGAACTACGACACCCGCATCCGCCGCGACGGCCAGATCGACAAGCAGATCCTCGCGCTGATCCGGCAGAAGGAGGGCAAGCTGCCGTGACCCTTCCCGGGGCCGAGCGGGTCCGCGCGGCGGCGCGGCAGTGTGAGGGGGCCGGCCTGCTCTCCGAGGCCGACCTGCTCTACCGCGTGGCGGCGGACCTCGAGCTGGAGGATCGCGCGCGGGCCTCCTCCTCTCTCGCGCGCGTGCTGCTCGCCGCCGGAGCGCGAGACGCGGCGCGGAAGTTCGTCGAGGAGGGCAGCGATCCCGTGCTCGCCGCGGGGATGGCCCTCGAGGCGCACGACTTCGCGACGGCCCGGCGCCAGCTCGACGAAGCGCGCGAGCGCGATCCCTTCGACCCGCGCACGGCCTCCGCGCGCGGCCGCCTCTCCTTCTTCGAGCGCCGCTTCTCCGAGGCCGTCGGGGATCTCCTCGAGGCGGCGCTGCTGCGGCCGGACGCACGCGCCGACGCCGTGGATGCCCGGTTCCTGCGCGCGGCGCGCGTGCTGGCCCCGGCGGATGTCCCGCCCTGGAAGGAGGCCGCCGAGATGGCGCGGCGGCGTCTCGAGGAGCGGGCGCGCCGTCACTCCCCGGAGTTCCGCTGGCCCGAGCGCTTCGGCCCGCTCATCCGCGGCCTGATCTCGCGGGAGGCTCCGGTCGAAGGCGTCCTGGAGGCGGCGCGCCGGCTCTCGGAGATCCCCGCGCTCGCCGATTTGCCCGACCGCGCCCTTCTCCACGCCGTGACCGCCGCCGAGCCGCGCCGCGTCGCGGACCGCTCGATGCTGTACCACGCGGGCGAGCGGGCGCTCGAGATCTACCTCGTCATCGCCGGCGGGTTCGAGCTCGTGCGCGACACGCCCGTGGGACCGCAGACGATGGGCACCGCCGGCCCCGGCGACTTTCTCGGCGAGGAGGCGATGGTCGACGCGCCGCGCACCTGCGACGCCCGTGCGGAGGGCGCCTCCGCGGTTCTGGGCTTCACGCCCGATTCGCTGCTGGAGGGCGAGGAGCGCGCCGCGTGGCTGCGGAACATGCGCCGCCGTCTCGCGCGCCGGGTCGCGACCCTGAACGAGCAATTCGAGAGCTTCTTCCCCGGCGAGAAGCCCGTGCGTCCGGCGCAGGCCGGCGCCGCGGCTCCCCTTCCAACGCCCGGTGAGGAGATCTCCTCCGCCGAAAAGTCCCGCTCGCTGACCAGCGGCGGGCTCTCCGAGTCCGACCGTTACCTCTTCGGCGCGTTCGCCGACGAGCGGCACTTCCCGGCGGAGGCCGAGATCTTCCGCGAGGGGGATCCGGCCGACGCGATCTACGCCGTGGCGCGCGGGCGCGTTCGCATCTCACGGCAGCTCTCGGGAGGCGAGGAAGCCCTCACGATCCTGGGACCCGGCGAGATCTTCGGGGAGCTGGCGATCCTGGATCCGGAGTCCCCGGGCCGCAGTGCCGACGCGCGCGCCCACGAGGACTGCGTCGTTCTCGTCCTCGCCCGCGAGCGCTTCGAGGCGCTCGAGCGAACCGATCCCGAAGGCTGCGCGGAGCTCTCCGCCCTCTTCGTCCGGCTCGCGGCCCGGCGCGCAGTGGAGACCGCGGAGCGGCTGGCGCGGTGGCGAATCCTCGCGGGGCCGGCGTAGCCGGCGAGCAGCATCCTTTTTTCCGCAGCCCGCTACACTGCCGTCCGCGACGAGATCAGCGTCGAGAGCCGGGCGAAGTCGATCGGCTTGGCAAGGTGCGCGTCGAAGCCGGACGACAACGCCCGCGAGCGATCTTCTTGCCCCGCGTGGCCGGTCAGCGCCACGAGGAAGGGCGCGCCCTCCCCCAGCTCCGCGCGCAGCTGCCGGGCAACGGCATACCCGTCCATCTCCGGGAGGCCGATGTCGACGAGCGCGACCGACGCCGCCTGCACCCGCGCCATCTCGAGCGCCTCGCGGCCGTCCCGCGCGACGGCGACGCTGTATCCCCAGTCCTCGAGAAGACGTCGAAGACCGTCGCGCGCGTCCGGGTCGTCCTCGACGACGAGGATGCGCAGGCCGCCGGCGCCGAAGGGCTCCCCGCGCTCGATCGGCGGGCCCTCGGGCCGCGCCGCCCCGGCGGTGTGCCGGCCCTTCTCGCGCGCGCCCCAACGCGCGGCGGCCCGCAGGAGGGCGACCGGCTCGAAGGGCTTCTCGAGGTGGCTCTGGAACCCGGCCGCGAGGGAGCGCGTGTGGTCCTCTTCCCGTGCGTAGGCGGAGAGGGCCAGGGCGGGCGTTCTTCCTCCTCGGGAAACCGGGCGCTCGCGGATCCGACGCATCATCGAGAGCCCGTCCTCGACGGGCATCCCGATGTCGCTGACGATCAGGTCCGGCCGGAACGCGTCGAGCGCCTCGAGGCCTTCTCGGGCCGACGAGGCCGACTCGACCTGCGCGCCCGCGCGACGCAGCGTCTCCCGCACCAGCTCGCGGCAGTCCGGCTCGTCCTCGACCACGAGCACGCGCAGGCCGGTCAGGTCATAGTCGCCAGGCTCCAGACCGAGCGACTCGGACGCGACCGCAACCGGCTCCTGAGGCATATCCGGCAGCCCGACCGCGACGAGCGGGAGCTCGACCTTGAAAGTCGCCCCGAGCCCGGAGCCCGCGCTCTCGGCGCGAATCGATCCGCCGTGCAGCTCGACGAGGTGGCGCGCGATCGCCAGCCCGATGCCGAGGCCCGACTGGGAACGCGTCGTCGAGCTGTCGGCCTGGCGAAACCGGTCGAAGACGTGCGCGAGGAATTGCGGCTCGATCCCGCGCCCGCTGTCCGCCACGGTGATTCCGATGCGGCCCTCCTCCCGGGTCAGCCCGATGTCGACGCGGCCGCGCAGCGGGGTGAACTTGATCGCGTTGGAAAGCAGGTTCCAGACGATCTGCTCCAGCCGGTCCGGATCCGCGACGAGGCCATCCTGACCCTTCGGCAGCCGCGGCGCGAAGGTGACCTTGATCTCGCGGGCCTCGGAGGCCGGTCGCATCGTCTCCAGGACCGATTCGATGATGGGGACCGCCGAGACCGGGCGCACGGCGAGCCGTAGCTTGCCCGTGATGATCCGGGACACGTCGAGCAGGTCGTCGATCAGGCGCGTCTGCGCGAGGACGTTTCGCTCGATGACC
>DATBIJ010000149.1:0-13085 GCA_036557025.1 Thermoanaerobaculia bacterium
CCTCGTCGCGGGGATCGTCGGGGCCGCGACCGCGAAGCGCTCGATCCTCTGGACGCAGGGCCTGCCCGCCGCGATCGCGCTCGTGCTCGCGTATCTGAGCCCGCCGTGATCGTGCCGGCGGCGGCCTAGCGCGGCGGCGACCCTCGCTTCCGCGCCCTCGCCGCCAGCATCATCCCGCTCCCGCGTCGGCCCGGCAGCACTTCGTCCGCCAGCAGCAGCGGATAGATCAGCGGGAACGCCAGCACGAACGGTCCGCGGAAGTGGAAGCGCGAGCCCCAGCGCAGGATCGCCACGGAGAGCTTTCCGCCGAAGAGGTAGCGGGTCTCGAGCGTCTCGAAGCCGGCCGCGGAGAGCAGCGCGCGCAGGTCCTTCTCGTCGAAGAAGCGGTGGCACTTGTATTCCGCCGCGTGGTGCCGTCGATGCTCCTCGGTCACGTGCGGCGAGTTCATCGCATCGACCGAGATCGCGAGCGTGCCGCCGGGCTTCGTGACGCGCGCGAGCTCGGCGAGCACGCGGGCGGGATCGCTCGTGTGCTCCAGAACACAGACGGAGACGGCCTTGTCGAAGGCGCCGTCTTTCAACGGCAGGCTCTCCCCCGAGGCGCCGACGAAGCAGCCGGCCCCGTCGACCCACGTGTGCGCGATCGCGAGCGCGGACAGCGACGGATCGACCCCGGTGGGCCGGCTCCCCTTGCGCGCGAGCGTGCCGCAGTAAGCGCCCTTGCCGCTTCCCAGGTCCAGGATGCGGTCGCCCGGGCGCGGATCGAGATATCCCGACAGCACGGCGAGCTCCCGCCGGCGCACGCCGTGGAACTTCTGCCAGTGCCGGTAGACGAGGCGGCGAAGCGGGCCGAGCATGGCCCGAGGCCTTTAGCAGGCTGCTGAAAAATGGATGCGGGCGTCGCGTCCGGCACTTTGCAACCGGCGCCGACTCCAACACCACTTCTCAGCGATTCTGGTTTCCATTTTGGTCTGCGCCGGCAAAGTGCCGGCCACCCTTCGGGTTACGGCGGCGTAGGGCCATCTCCGGCGTCGCCGCTCCTCGCCGATACACGAGCATCGCCATCGTCGCGGCTCCTTGGAGCTGACCCCACGGCGCTCGTAACGCCGCCTCACACCCTTTTTCAGCAACCTGCTGCTAGCCCCGGCGGCCGCGCCGGCGCAGCAGGGCATCCACGGCGTAGCGGCCGGCGCCCGCGAAGAGGAAGCAGACGGCGATCGCCATGTAGAGGAGGGCCTTCTCCATCTCCGCGAAGGGCTCGCCGTAGTTGCTGCGAAACGCCGCGGTCCCCATCGTGAAGGCGATCGCGAGCGACGCGGGCCGCGTCAGCAAGCCGATCGCGAGCAGGATGCCGCCGCCGAGCTCCGCGAGCGCGGCGCCCCAGGCGAAGATCGTGGGCTCCGGAAATCCCAGGCGGCTGACGCCTTCGATGAAGCGCTCCGAGGGCGGGAACTTGCCCAGGCCGTGCCCGAAGGCGAGCCCCAGGCCGCCAACCATGCGAAGGATCAGAAGCCCGATGTCCGCCGTCCTGGATCCGCCGCCCGCGCCGCCGAAGAAGAAGTTGCGCACGAGCGAGAGACTACTCTCCCGCGGCCTTCGCGCGCTTGGGAGCGCGCACGGTCTTCTTCCTGGCGGGCGCCGCGGCCTTCGGAGCCTTCGCGGCCTTCACGATCTTCGGCTCTTTCGGCTCCTTCGGCTCCTTCTTCTTCATCGGCTTGACGGCCGCGGCCGGGCGCGCGACCACGACCTCGCGGATCTCCGGGAGCTTGCCGGCTTCTTTCTCGAAGCCGCAGGAGGGGTTGTCGCAGGCGAGCACGCTGCCGCTCTTGCGCTCGCGCAGGAGCAGGTACGGGTTGGCGCACTTCGGACACGCCTCCGGAATGGGCCGCGCCGAGAGCGTGAAGTCGCAGTTGGGATAGTTCACGCAGCCGTAGAACGGCCGGAAGCGGCCGCGGCGCTCTGCGATGACGCCGCCGTCCTTGGGGCACAGCACGCCGGTGTCGCGCACGGGCTTGGGCGGCTTGTAGCGGCACTGCGGGTATCCGCTGCAGGCGACGTAGGGACCGTAGCGTCCGTGGCGCCGCACGAGCGGATGTCCCGACTCCGGGCACGTCTCCCCCGTCGGCTCGTCGGGCTTCGCCTCCGCCTTGCCTCCGGCGATCGTGACGTTGACGACGTTGCGGCACTTGGGGAACGCGGTGCAGCCCAGGAACGCGCCGCCGCTGCGGCTCTGGCGCAGCTTCATCGGCTCGCCGCATTCCTCGCAGGTGACGTTCTCGAGCTCCGAGGCGTCGAATGTGTCCTCGTCCGGATCGGGGATGTGCTCGGTGAAGGTGCAATCGGGATAGCCGCTGCACGCGATGAAGAGCCCGTTCTTTCCCATCCGGAGCTTGAGCTTCTTGCCGCAGTTGGGGCACTTCTCATCCAGCGCGGCCGGCACGATCGGCGAGGCGATCAGCTTGCGCGCCTGGGCGAGCGGGATGCCGGCCTTGCCCGAGACCATCTTGTCCAGCGCGCGGTCGCGGTCGCGCGTGAAGACCTTGTCGAACTCCTCGAGCGCCTCCGTCCAGGAGACCTCGCCCTCCTCGACCTCGTCGAGCCGCTCCTCCATCCGCGCGGTGTAGGCGGTCGCGAAGAAGTCGTCGAAGTACGGGATCAGCAGGTCGATGACCATCCGCCCCAGCGCCGTCGGCACGAAGCGGCGGTCCTTGCGGACGACGTACTCGCGCTGCTCGATCTTGCGCAGGATCTCGGCGTAGGTGGACGGGCGCCCGATGCCGTTCTCCTCGAGGAACTTCACCAGCGAGGCCTCGTTGAATCGGGGCGGCGGCTGCGTCGCCTTGCCCTCCGGCGTCAGCGCGAGGAGCTTCAGCGTCTGGCCCTCGGCGAGCGCCGGCAGGCGTCCCTCTTTCTCCTCGCCGGGCTCTTCGTCGGCGACGTGGGCCTCCGCGGCGACCGTCGCCCCGTACACGGCCTGGTAGCCGGCGAACTTCAGCGTCGAGCCGGAGGCGCGGAAGAGGGCCTTGCCCGCCTCGATGTCGGCGGAGACCGTGTCGTAGACGGCCGGCACCATCTGGGAGGCCACGAAGCGCTGCCAGATCAGCCGGTAGAGCTTTCCCTCCTCCGGCGAGAGATGCCGCTCGATCTCCTCGGGCGGCAAATCGAGCGACGTCGGCCGGATCGCCTCGTGCGCGTCCTGCGCGTCCTTCTTCCCCTTGTAGTAGCGCGGCGACTCCGGCAGGGAGTCCGCACCGTAGCGGGCGGCGATGTGCTCGCGCACCGCCTGCAGGGCATCGTTGCCGACGCGGACGGAGTCGGTGCGCATGTAGGTGATCAGGCCGACGGTGCCGCGCGCGGGGATGTCGCGCCCCTCGTAGAGCCGCTGGGCGATCTGCATCGTGCGCCGCACGGCGTAGCCCAGGCTGTTGGCGGCGGCCTGCTGGAGCTTGGAGGTGATGAAGGGGGGCGGCGGGTTCTTGCGGCGCTCCGAGGCCTCGACCTTGACGACTTTCCAGACGGCCTTCTCGGCCTCCGCGACGACGCGGCGCGCCGCGGCCTCGTTCTCCAGCCGCGGATCGCCTCCGTCGAACTTCAGCTTCTCGCCGTCGAAGGCGCGCAGCTCGGCGGTGAACGCCGGCGGCTCCGAGCCCTCGAGCTTCGCGTCGACGCGCCAGTACTCGACCGGCACGAAGGCCTCGATCTCCTTCTCGCGCTCGCAGATGATCCGCAGGGTCACGGTCTGGACGCGCCCCGCCGAGAGGCCCCGCCAGATCTTCTTCCAGAGCAGGTCCGAAACCTCGTAGCCGACGAGGCGGTCGATGATCCGGCGCGCCTGCTGGGCGTCCACGAGCCGCGCGTCGATCTTGCCCGCCTCCTCGATCGCGGCCAGGACCGCCTTCTTGGTGATCTCGTTGAACCGGACCCGCTTGAAGACGGTGTTCTTCGCGGAGGGCGACAGTGTCTCCAGCAGGTGCCAGGAGATCGCCTCTCCCTCGCGGTCCGGGTCGGCCGCCAGGTAGACCGCCGGCGCGTCCTTCGCGGCCTTCTTCAGCTCGTTGAGCGTGCGCTCCTTGCCGGAGAGAACCTCGTAGGTCGGGCGGTACTTCTTCGCCCGGTCAACGCCCAGGCCCTTTCGGGGCAGGTCCCGCACGTGACCGTACGACGCGAGCACCTTGAATCCCTTGCCCAGGAACTTTTCGATCGTCTTCGCCTTGGCAGGCGACTCGACGATGACGATCGATCGGGCGGGTGTCGGCATGCTTTTTGGTCTGTGCTCCGGAGTCAGAGTACGGCGTTTCGCTCGAAACGGGTGCGGTTCGTGGTGGGCGGGCGCGTCGGCAAAGGGGCGAGACCTTGCCACATCGATGGAGAAAGCGCAACGCGGCGCGGTCCCGAAGACGACAACAACGTCACATTCCCATCATGACAACTCGCACGCCCTCAGAAGTTTCCGGCTCCTCGCCAGCCGGCCGCGCGACGCAGTACGTACCGGCCGCCGGGCTCCTGAAAGGCGAGGCCCGCCCCCTCGAGCTCGAACAAGGCGGCCAGCACCGTCGCGGCGGCCATGTCGGTCTCGCGCGCCAGATCCTCGGCGCTCCCGCCCTCTTCCGAGATCAGCGACTCCATCAGGCGCCGGGCCTCGGGCGAGAGCTCCGCGGCCACGACCGCCGCGGCGGGCGCCGCCGGGATGCCGAGCGAGGGGAACAGCTCGGTGAGCACGTCCTCCGCCCCGCGGCAGAGGATCGCGCCGTCGCGCAGCAGCGCGTGGGTGCCCGCGGAGCGCTCCGAGAAGACGCTGCCGGGAACCGCGAAGACGTCGCGGCCCGCGTCGGCGGCGAGCCGCGCGGTGATCAGAGAGCCGGAGCGGCGCGACGCCTCGACGACGACGACGCCCGACGCGAGGCCGGCGATGATGCGGTTGCGCACCGGGAAATGCTGCGGCCGCGGCTCCGTGCCGGGCGGGTGCTCCGAGAGAAAGAGGTTGCGCGGCAGCATCGCGCGGCGAAGGCGCGCGTTCTCGCGCGGGTAATCGACATCGATGCCGCAGCCCAGCACGGCGACGGTGCCGCCGATGCCCTCGCGCGACGCCTCGTGCGCCTCCGCGTCGATGCCGCGGGCGAACCCGGAGAGCACCGTCACGCCGACCGACGAGAGCTCGCGCGCGAGCGTCGAGGCGACCTCACGCCCGTAGTGCGACGCATCGCGGGAGCCCACGACCGCCACCGCGGGGCCGGAGAGCCGCTGGAGGTCTCCCTGCGCGAGCAGACAGAATGGGGGATCCGCGGTCTCGGCGAGCAAGGCCGGGTACGCGGCATCCGCGGCCGTCAGGACCTCGTACCCCGCCCGGCGCCACGCCTCGGCTCGGGAAACGGCCTCCCGGTCGTGGGCGGCACGAAGGACCTCGCGGGCCCGCGGCATCGAACCGAGGTCCTGCGCCAGCTCTCCCTCGTCCATTCCGAGGACCGATTCCGCACCGCCGCGCGCTCGAAGGACGGGCCAGAGCCTTTGCGGGCGAACGGCGGGGTTCTGCGCCCAGGAGAGCATGGCGAGCCTGGAGGGGGTGTCGCGGGTCGTATTCATTTTTCCGTAAGGCGCGCCCCATCCGGAGGTTGGCGTGGTTTCTCGATGCCGATCCCGGGGAACAAATCCACGCGGCAAGCCTTTCCTATAATAGCGGCCGCGCCGGGATGGCCCGGCTCGATGGGAGCAGCCGACGTGAAACGCTTCGGGACCCTTCTCCTACTTGTCGCGACGGCGGCCTGCTCGTCCTCGTCGAACACGGCCCAGCCCAGCGCCCAGCTCGCGTTTGGCAGCGATGCCGCGCGCGACGGGCTCTGGCGCGAGGCCGCCTTCCGCTTCGAGCAGGCGGTGGCCCGGGAGCCCAACAACGCCCGCGCCCACAACAACCTCGCCGTGGCGCTCGAGGCGACGGGCGAGTTCGCCCGCGCGCTCGATCAGTACAAGAAGGCGCTGGAGCTCGATCCCAACGACTCCTACATCCGCCGCAACTACGCGCGTTTCGCGGAGTTCTACACCTCCTACACGCGCACGACCGGGAAAGCCGCCAGTGGTCCGTAGCGCGCGAGTCCGGCGCCTCTTCGCCGCGGCGGCCCTGCTCGCCTTGACGGCGACCACCGCGTTCGCGGGAGTGACGCAGGTTCGCCTGCGGCTGCCCCTGAAGCCGCGCCTGCCGCTGCGCGGGAACGAGAAGATCGCGCTCGCGCCCTTCATCGTGGTCACGGACGCCGAGCGCGCCCGCGACAAGCGCCTTGCGAACGTCGACCTCCAGGGGGAGTTCCGCCGCTTCCTGGAGCGGCAGCTCGGACGCAAGACCAAGCTCGAGATCGTCGAGACGCCTCCGGACCTGAAGCTCCCGACCCAGAACCTGGTCGAGCTCTCCAAGGCGAGCGAGTTCTGGCGCTCCGTCGGCGCCACGACCAGCGCCGAGGTCATCGTGTCCGGGTCGATCGAGTTTCGCGTCGAGGACCGCTCGGGCTACAAGACCGAGGAGTACGTCTCCCCGATCAACGGGCAGACCTACTACCGGCAGGTCTACGTCGAGCAGACCGGGTTTCTCTTCGACATCGTCTTCCTGGTGTTCGACGGGCGCTCGGGCGAGAAGATCCTGCAGGACGAGTTCAAGGACTTCCGCCAGGCCGGCACGCGCCGCGCCGACGAGCTCCAGGGACTCTTCGAGAATCTCTTCTCGCTGGAGAACCAGATCCTGAACCTCTTCGTCGCGCGTGAGCGCGAGGCGGATCGGTACATCTTTACGAACTGATTCCCTTTCAAAAACCGGGAGGCGCATGAAACGCTCCGCAGGGATCTTCGGTCTCGCCGTCCTCGTCCTCCTGGCCGCCTCGTCCGCCTCCGCCCAGTACTACACGGCCTTCGGCCAGAACAAGATCGTCTACGACAAGTTCCCCTGGAAGACGTACCGCTCGACGCACTTCGTCATCTATTTCTACGAGGAGACGACGCTTCAGCGGATCGCGTCCTACGCGGAGAGCGCCTACGACGACATCTCGCGCGCGCTGAACTACCAGATCCCGCAGCCCATCAACCTCATCACCTACGCCTCCCACGCGGACTTCGAGCAGACCAACACGATCCTGAACTTCATCCCGGAGGGCGTCGGCGCCTTCGCGCTCCCCTCCCGCAACCGGATGGTCCTGCCGATCGACATGTCCGACACCAAGCTCCAGGAGCTGATCGCCCACGAGCTGACCCACGTCTTCCAGTTCGAGATCATCTTCGGTGGCAACTATCTTCGCGCCGCGACCGGCGGCCGGCCGCAGTGGTTCTTCGAGGGCATGGCCTCCTACTTCGGCAAGGACGAGGACAACAAGGACAAGATGGTTCTGCGCGACGCCGTGCTCTCCGACCGGATCCCGCAGATCGCGCAGGGTGGGCCCTCGGGCTTCTTCGCCTACCGCTTCGGCCATGCGGTCTTCGACTTCATCGAGAAGGAATGGGGCAAGGACGCGGTGCGGGAGTTCGTCTTCGAGTTCCGAAGCCTCTTCGGCGGCAACATCGACAAGATCGTCAACCGAACCTTCAACGTCACCGCCGAGGAGTTCGACCTTCGCTTCCGCAAGTTCCTGCGCCAGCGCTACTTGAAGGAGCTCGTCGAGCGCGGGGAGCCGACCGACTACGGCGAGAAGTTCCGCGTGTCGGACGAAGGCGGAAGCTCCGCCGAGCTCTCGCCGGTGGTCTACCCGTCGGGCGACTTCTACGCCGCGATCTCGACCAGCCGCAACGACGCCGACCTCGTCCTGGTCTCGGTCCGCGATCGCAAGCTCTACCGCAACCTCACGAAGGGCCTGACGACCGAGTACGAGTATCTGATCGCGCAGTGGATCACGACGGGTCCGCAGGGCGGCCGCGACATCTCCGTCTCGCCCGACGGCAACTACCTCGCGATCTTCGCGCGCCGCGAGCGTGGCCGCAGCCTGCTGCTGCTGAATGCTCTGACCGGCTCGATCGAGGAATGGATCGAAATGCCCGGGCTGGACCAGCAGTTGAACCCGTCGTTCTCGCCGGACGGGAGGAGCATCGTCTTCCGCGCCTTCCAGCACGGGCAGTGCGACCTCTTCACCTATGACCGCGAGAGCAAGACCTTCACGAAGCTGACCAACGACGGTTCCTACGACTTCGCGCCCACCTTCTCGCCCGACGGCGAGTGGCTCTACTACTCGGCCATCTCGGACGCGGAGACCAAGATCTATCGCCTGCGCCCGAAGAGCCCGGACCAGGTCGAGCAGGTCACCTACGGCAAGGGCAACGACGAGGACCCGGCGATCTCCCCCGACGGCAAGCGCCTGTTCTTCACCTCCGACCGGGAGGGCGGCATCTTCAACATCTACTCGCTCGACCTCACCACGGGCGAGATCGCGATGCACACCAACGTCACCGGCGGCGCCTTCGCGCCCACGGTCGGCATCGGTCGCGGCGGCGCGGAATACCTGGGGTTCGGCGCGTACTACAAACAGGAGTTCTCGCTCTACTACACGGCGAGCAAGAACATCGTGAAGAAGGTCGAGGGCCTCGAGCCCGCGCCCTCGCCGACCGGACCGGGCGGGCCCCCGGCGTTCCAGCCGGCCATCGAGGTCTCCGTCGATCCGGAAAAGGTCGAGCCGAAGATCTCGCGCAAGCTCACCCTCGAGGACGCCCAGGTTTTGGTCGGCGTCAACACCGACCAGACCTTCCTGTCGAACACCCTGCTGGTCTTCGGAGACAACCTCGGCGACCGGCGTCTGATCCTGAACCTCCAGTCGGTCTCCTCCTTCACCGACTTCGACATCCAGTACTGGGATCTGACCAAGCGGATGCAGAAGGGGCTGCGCGCCGTCGACCAACGGCTCTACTACATCGGCGTCGACCAATCGACCGGCTTCATCGAGCGCTCCGAGGAGGCGTACCGCTACACGGGCATCGAGGGCATCGTCAGCTATCCGCTCGACCGCTACCGCCGCGTGGAAGGCGGCCTCGGGTATCTCTGGACGCACACGAACTCGCCCTTTGCCGTGCAGGCGCCGGGGGGCGGACAGAACGACTACCTCTACTTCGTCCAGGAGGTCGAGCCGAACTTCCCGCTGATCCGCGGCGCCTTCATCCAGGACTCGGCCATCTACTCGTCCTTCGGGCCGTACAAGGGAATCCGATTCCGCCTCGAGGGCAACTACGCGCCCGACTTCAACAAGGACATCGTGCTGCCGCCGACGGAGGAGAGCTCCTCGACGCTGTCGATGGGCGGCTCGATCGACTTCCGCGCCTACGTGCCGATCTCGCAGCGGATGCTCTTCGCGTTCCGCGCGTTCGGCGCTTCGGCGACCGGCAACATCCCGCAGTTCTGGTACTACGGCGGCCTGGATACCGTGCGCGGGCTCGACTACGCCTCCAAGTACGGCAACACCGTCGCCTTCACGAACGTGGAGTTCCGATTCCCGCTGATCGATCTGTTGGCGCTGCCGATTCTCGGTGTCCAGGGAATCCGGGGACGGATCTTCCTCGACGTCGGGTTCGCCGAGCTGCGCGGCCAGAACCTGGACATCTGGAACAGCGACGAGAACCGGCTCGTCGTCGACCTGAACTCTCCGACGGGCGCCGTGGCGGCCTATGGCTGGGGCTTCCGGATCAACTTCCTCGGCCTGCCGCTCAACTGGGATTTCGTTCGTCTCTACGACTTCAAGAACTCGCTGTCGGGTTGGGAGAGCTCCTTCTACATCGGCCCCAACTTCTAGGGAGTCCGCGGCGCAGGACCGGGGCTCGGCCCCGAGCCCCGGTTACAATCTCGCATCGTGCCTCGCAAGGAATCCCTGGCGATCCGGGCCCTGGGGCCCTACGGAGGATCCGCGCCCGGCTACCGGATGACGACGTTCCTGATCGACGGCGTCTCCTGCCTCGACGCCGGCGCGCTGACCGAGGCCCTGCCGATCGCGGCGCAGCGGCGGCTCAAGCGAATCTTCCTCACGCACGCCCATTTCGACCACATCGCCTCGCTCCCCTTTCTCCTGGAGAACCTCTACGGACGCGAGCGCCCGCTCGAGCTGCTCGCGCCGCGCGCCGTGCTTTCGGTCTTGTCGCGCGACGTCCTGAACGGGCGCACGTGGCCGGACTTCCGCCGCCTGCCCTCCCCCGCGCGGCCCACTGTGCGGCTGGTGCCGCTGACCGAGGGCCGGGCACACCGCGCCGGCTCGGTGCGGTTCACGCCCGTGCGCGTCGACCACGTCGTGCCCGCCTTCGGCTACGTCATCGCCAAGCCGGGCCGCGCCGTCGTCTTCTCCGGCGACACGCGGCCGACGGAGAGGATCTGGAGCGTGGCCGCGCGGACGCGCGATCTGAAGGCCGTGTTTCTGGAGGTCTCCTTCTCGGATGCTCAGGCCGAGATCGCGCGCGCGTCCCAGCACCTGACGCCGTCGCTCGCCGCGGCGGAGGTGCAGAAGGCGCCGGCCGGCGTCCCCGTGTACCTGTACCACATGAAGCCGCCGTCGCTGTCGCGCATCCGCCGCGAGGTCGCGGCGTTGAAGAACCCGCGGATGCGCCTGCTCGAGGGAGAGCGCTCGTTTAGGTTCTAGCCTGGGGTCAGGTCTTTAGTCGTTAGGAACTTGCCATCATTTCTTGACAGGACTGCACCCTTGAGGGAACTGTGGGCTGTCAAGAATTCTTGGCGAAACGCTTACAACTAAAGACCTGACCCCAGAATCCGCGACCAGGCCACTAGATCCACCGCCAGCGCCGCCGCGAGCCGCCCGCGCAGCGCGTCGTTTCGCAGCAGCTCCTCCGGCGAGGCGGAAACACGCGCCGTGCGCGCGAGGTGCGTGCGGCCGCCGTGGAGCTCGACCCGCCAGACGGACTCGAAGACCGAGTCCCCGGCGCGGCGGAGGATCTGCAGCTCGCGTTTCTCGGGGTGGGGGCGCGCCTCCTCGATGACGGGAGCGCCGGATATCTCCCCCATCCGCGCCGGAGGCGAGACCGTCAGCCGCCAGCCGTCCGCCGACACCTGCGGCGCCGACGCCTCTCCCACTCCCGAGAGCAGCGCGGCGTGGCCCTTCGGCGAGGCAACGGCCTCCCAGGCGAGCTGCGGCGGCGCCTCCACGTCTATCCAGGCCGTGATCGTCGGGACACTGGAGGCGGTGCTCGGCTCTTCTTCCTTCTCTCCGACGAGGGCGACCGCGCGGGCGATCTTCTCCGCGTCCACGCCGAAGATCTGCTCCAGGCGTGCGGCGCGCGGCGCGGGCAGCGGGATCGCGAGGCGCGTGTGGGCGTCGTCGATGCGAAGCTCTCCCTCGACATAGGAGGTGACG
Source organism: Thermoanaerobaculia bacterium (assembly GCA_036557025.1). Lineage (GTDB taxonomy): Bacteria > Acidobacteriota > Thermoanaerobaculia > UBA5066 > Gp7-AA6 > DATBIJ01. The sequence goes on from DATBIJ010000149.1 coordinate 11,307, forward strand.
CGCGCCTCGCGCTGCACGCGCATCGACACGCGCGAGAGAAACTTCGATCCCTCCCGGAACGTCGCGCGCCAGCGCTCTCGGTACTCCTCGTCCGGAACGGGCGCGTCGAAGATCTCGATGCGCCGCGCGCCGATCGGCACGCCCTCGAGCAGATCCACGACCCAGCCCCGCGGCCCGCGCGCGACGCGCACGGCGCCCAGGCCCGTCTCGAACTCGCCCGGCGCGGCCGGCAGCAGCGCGGGCAGCGGGAAGCCCACGTCCGCGATCCACTCGGCGCCCTCTCCCCCACCGCCGGAGACCAAGAGCGCCGCATGGTCGAAGTCCGCCTCGATCTTGCCGACGGCCAGCCGGCAATCGAAGCCCAGCTCGAGAAGCAGGTGGCGGAAGGCGGCGACGCGGGCATAGCAGGTGCCGCCCGCGCCCCACTCGAGGAAGTCCGACCAGAAGACCTGGGGAACGCGCGGCTTCTCGCGCGGGTTTCCGACGTCGGCGTGGCGGAGGATCTTCGAGACCGTCTCGAACGGGACCCGGGCCACGAAGCGCGTGAAGAGCGCCTCGAGCAGGCCCCGGCCCGGCTCGGCGCGCGAGAGATCGAGCGCCGCGAGGATGTCGTCGGTCTCGGGGACGCTCACGCCTTCGTGAGCTTCTCGACCAGTTGTCCGACCCGAAGCCGTCCTTCCTGCGAGAACCAGGCCTCCAGGAAGCCGTCTCCCCGGCGTCCCGCGTCGAATCGCTCGAGCGCGTCGGCGCGGGAGTAGCGCTTCATCGCGGTCCGGCCGGGCCCCGAGGCGCCGGCCAGCTCCCCGGCGCGCTCGATCGCGCGGGAAAGCAGCTCCGAGGCGGGCACGGCTTCGTCGATCAGCCCGATCTTCAGGGCGCGCTCGACCGAGACGTTTTCGCCGGTCATCGCGAGCCGCTCCGCCGCGCGCTCGCCGAGCTGGTAGCGGAAGATTTCGTAGAGGGCGTTGGGGACCGGCACCCCGAGGTTGACCTCGGAGAGGCCGAAGGTCGCCTTCCCCTCCGCGGCGATCCGCTCGTCGGCGGCCGCGGCCAGGATCAGCCCGCCGGCGATCGCGTGGCCGTTCAACGCCGCGACGACCGGCGCCGGGTAGGAGAAGACGTAGCGGATCAGGTCGGTGTAGGCGGAGACGAACTCCTCCATCCGGGCCCGCTCGAAGTCGACGATGGTCGGCAGATCCCACCCGCCCGAGAAGAGCTTCTGCGAGGAGGCCAGCACGACCGCGCGAGCCTCGCGCGCGTCCGCGAGCTCCCGGCGCAGGTCGGCGACGAGCTCGGGATTGAAGGCGTTGGCGCGGGGACGGTCCATCGTCAGGACGGCGACGCCGTTCTTGTGTTCCCGCAGGACGAGGCTCATGCGCTTCGCGCCTCCGAATTCGCCAGGAGCTTCCGAAACGCCGCCTCGTGCACGCGGACATCTTCCGTCAGCTCGGGATGGAACGTCGCGGCGGTGATTGCTCCCTGGCGCACGAGAACCGGCTCCCCAGCGCGCGTCGCGAGGATCTCGACGGAGGGGCCGACCTCGCGGATGCGCGGCGCCCGGATGAAGACGGCGGGCAACCGCCCGCCCAGCGACGGCGCCTCCACCTCACCGACGAACGAGTCCGCCTGGCGGCCGTAGGCATTGCGCTCCACGGTGATGTCGATCAGGCCCAGGCCGCGCTGGTCCGGAGAGGTCACCCGCCGCGCCAGCAGGATCGCGCCGGCGCAGGTCCCCAGCATCGGCCGACCCGAGGCCGCGAAGTCCCTCAAAGCGTTTTC
>DATBIJ010000150.1:0-3713 GCA_036557025.1 Thermoanaerobaculia bacterium
GCGCAAGATCGCCGCCTCGAGGAACAGCGCCAGCGCGATCGCGGCGCCCCAGGCGATCGCACCCTGCCAGCACAGCACGGCGAGGCCCAGCGCGGCGCCCGTGGAAAGCTCCCAGGCGAGGGGGCGCGCGGCCTCCCGCGACCGCACGAACAGCGTCAGCAGCAGCAGGCAGAGGAAGCTCTCCGCGGCGTGCTGGTCGACGTGGGCGTATTGCGTCCAGAGGATGTGCCCGGGTGCGACGGCCAGGAAGAACGCCGCGCCGATCCCGCCCGCGGCGCCCACGAGCCGCGCGCCGAGGATCCCCAGCAGAACGATGGCGCCCGCCGCGAGCAGGGGAGGGATCCAACCCGCCTCGCGCAGCAGCGCGGACTCGGGCGCGTCCTTGCCGTGGAGCAGGCGCGTCGGCGCCGCGAGGATCACGTCGTAGAACGGCGGCCAGATCGGCACGCCGCCCTTCGGGAAGTTCATCAGCGGATCGAAGACGATCGTGCGCGGGAAGTTCGCGACGGCGAATTCCGCGCGGCGCAGGTGGTACGCGTCGTCGGCCCCGAAGGGACGCGGGGAGCCCGCGATCTCGGTCTGCGCGCGGGTGTGCAGGCGCAGGAAGAGGCCGAGCGCCGCGGCCGCCGCCAGCCCCAGGGCGAGCGCGAGCCGGCGGCGTGGCATCGGAAGGAAATGGTAACCGACGCGAGCTTCGAGTCCCGAGTCCCCGGTCTCGAGTCCCGAGTCCCGTACAATTCCCATCAGCTTGAAGCTCTCCGTCCTCATGCCCGCCTTCAACGAGGCGCGGACGATCGAGGAGATCCTTCGTCTCGTCGCCGCGGTCCCGGTCGAGAAGGAGATCCTCGTCGTCGACGACGCCTCGACCGACGGCACCCGCGAGATCCTCGACCGCTGGGACGGCAAGGACGGCGTGCGCGTCCTGCGCCACGCGACGAACCAGGGGAAGGGTCGGGCGCTGGCCACGGCGATGAAGGAGGCGCGCGGCGACATTTTGATCATCCAGGACGCGGACCTGGAATACGACCCCGCGGACTACCGGGCGCTGCTCGCGCCGATCGAGGCGGGCCGCGCCGACGTCGTGTTCGGCTCGCGGTTCCGCGGCAGCGCCGAGAACCGCGTGCAGAACTTCTGGCACACGGCGGGGAATCGCCTGCTGACGCTCATCTCCAACGTCGTCACCGACCTCAACCTGACGGACATGGCGACCTGCTACAAGGCGTTTCACCGCCGCGTGGCCGAGACGCTGGATCTGCAGTCTCCCGGCTTCGGCGTCGACGCGGAGATCACGGTCAAGATCGCGCGCGGGCGCTTCCGGATCTTCGAGGTGCCGGTCTCCTACTACGCGCGCTCCCGCTCGGAAGGGAAGAAGATCCGCCTGCGCGACGGGTTCTCCGCGCTGGCCGCGCTCGCCCGCTTCCGTTTCGAGAGACAGGCTTGAGCTCCGCGCCGCCCACGATCGGGCGCCGGATCCTCCCGTGGGTCGCGGCCGCCGCGCTCGCGGCGGCCGCGGTCGTGATCGTGCGCGATCACACGCGCGGCGACGCGCTCTCGGCCGATGAGCCGGTCCACATCCTCGCCGGCTACTTCCAGGTGAAGGCGAAGACGGCGATCGTCAACATCGAGCACCCGCCCCTCGCGAAGGCCCTCGCGGGCCTGGCGCTGCTGCCGCTCCCGCTTTCGCCGCTTCCCGAGGCCGTGCCGATGGGAGACCGCTTCACCGCCTTCGGACACGAGTTCCTCTTCGCGAACCGCTCCTCGCCCGACGAGATCGCGGCCGCGGCCCGCGCCCCCTTTCTCGCGGTGCTGGCGGCGCTGGTCCTGCTGGTCTTCGCCGCGGCGCGTCGGCGGTGGGGCACCCTGCCCGCGCTCTTCGCCGCGGCCTTGCTGGCGTTCGACCCCAACATGCTCGCCCACGCGGGCGTCGTGCACACGGACCTCTCGGCGGCACTCGCGTTCCTCGGCACGATCCTGTGCTGGGACTGGGCGCAGCGCCGGCCGTCGATCGGGCGGCTCGCCGCGGCGGGCGCCGTCCTGGGGCTCGCGCTCGCGACGAAGTTCTCGGCGATCTACCTGATCCCGATCCTCCTCCTCCAGGGTCTGCTCGCGGCGCGGACGAGCGAGCGGCCGGGCAAGGAGGCGCTCGCGACGATCGGGCGGCTGGCCGCCGTCGGGGCGGCGGCAATCGCCGTCGTCCTGATCGTCTACGCACCCGTGACCGCAAAGATGAACCGCGCGCACCAGCAGCAGGTCATCCACGAGATGGTCGCCCTGCGGGGCGCGCCGAATCTGTCCGCCGGAATCCAGGCCGTGGCGCGGGCGTCGCCGCCGCTGGGCCACTACCTCGGCGGCCTCGCCTCCGTGGTCCGCCAGAACGCGGAGGGGGGCGGGATCAACACGCTCTTCGGTCGGGTCTCCGATCGCGGGTTCCCTGAGTACTTTTTCGTCGCCTTTGCCGCCAAGAGCACGCCGGCGTTTCTGATCGTCACCGCGCTCGCCCTCGCCGGCCTCTCCCGCGGCCGCGAGGGCCGGCAGGATGCCGCGCTCTGGCTGCTGCCGGTCCTCGTGCTCTTCCTCGCCTCCGCGGGGTCGAGCTACAACATCGGCATCCGCCACATGCTCCCGGTCTATCCGCTCCTCGCCATGGCGGGGGCCGGCGCGTTGTCGCGGCTCGCCGCGGCGCGCCCGCGCGCCGGAGTCCTGCTGATGGCGGCCCTTCCGATCGCCTCGGCCGCCGCTCTCGCACGGATCCACCCGCACGAGCTCTCGTACTTCAACGCGTTCGTGGGCGGACCGGAGGGGGGACGCCGGATGCTGTCGGACTCGAACGTGGACTGGGGCCTGGATCTGCGGCGGCTCTCCGAGGAGCTCGCCCGCCGCGGCGTCTCGGACCCGACCGTCGCCTATTTCGGGGGAGACGACGTCGCGTACCGGGTCGGCGTGCCCGACTTCTCCGCGGAGCCCTTCGTCCGGGGCCGGGTCATCGCGGTCTCGGCGTTCCTGCAGGCCGTCGGACCGGCCTACTATGCGTATCATGGCGCGCCGCAAACCGCCGCGGCGCTTTCGCGGCTGCTCGCGGAGCTGGAGTCGCGGGGACGGCGCCTGGGGCGTGTCGGCTGGTCGATCGATCTCTGGGAGCTGATGCCCCCCGGAGAAGAGTCGGGAGGAACAACGGGCCCATGAAGCTGTCGGTGGTGATTCCGGCCTACAACGAGGAGAAGACGATCCGCGAGATCGTCCGGCAGGTCATCGCCGTTCCCGTCGACAAGGAGATCCTGATCGTCGACGACGGCTCCAACGATGGCACCCGCGAGATTCTGCGCGAGCTCGACGGAAAGGACGGCGTTCGGGTCTTCCTGCAGCCCCAGAACATGGGCAAGGGCGCCGCGGTGTCGTTGGGCTTCCGCCACGCCACCGGGGACGTCGTCGTCGTGCAGGACGCCGACCTCGAGTACGACCCGCGAGAGTACGCGCGCCTGCTCGAGCCGATTCTCGACGGCCACGCGGACGTCGTGTACGGCTCGCGCTTCCTCGGCGGGGGCGCGCGTCGGGTCCTCTATTTCTGGCACACCGTCGGAAACCGGTTCCTGACGCTGGTCTCCAACATGTTCACGAACCTGAACCTCACCGACATGGAGACCTGCTACAAGGCGATTCGTGGCGATCTCGCGCGGTCGCTGGTCCTCACGGCCGACCGGTTCGGGTTCGAGCCA
>DATBIJ010000151.1:0-6381 GCA_036557025.1 Thermoanaerobaculia bacterium
GTCCTCGGCGACGAAGATGACGTCGTTCCGCCGGACCACGTCGAGGCTCTCTATCGAAAACACTCCGGCCCGAAGGATCTGTACGTCATCCGTGGCGCGGGCCACGACGGCGCGTACGATGCCGGAAGCGGCTACGATGCCGCCTGGAAGAAGCTGCTGGGACCATGAGACGCCTCCTGATCGCCGCCGTCATCCTCGTCGCGGCACTCGCCCTGCTCGTCGTGATCCTCCCGGACGTCCTGCTGAAGGGAACGTTCCTGCGGGGGAAACTGCAGAAGGGCCCCGACGACTTCTTCGTCGACTACGCCTCGGCCTCCTCTCCCTCGCCCGGGGTCGTGCACGTCCGCGGGCTGATCCTGCGCGACCGCGACGGCGCGACGGAGTGGGCGTTCCAGGCGGAGGAGGTGCGCTTCCGCTTCTCGCTGCTCGCGATCGCCGCCCGGCGCCTGGAGATTCGCGACGTCGAGGGCAAGGGCCTCTCCTTCCGCGCCCGCTCCCGCCCGAAGCCGGGAGAGAAGAAGCGCGACCCGAAGCAGCTTCCGTCGATCCCGGGCTTCGGCCCCGAGCCTCTTCCCCGCGTCGAGGAGCGCGTCACGAAGAAGCCCTCTCCCTGGACCATCCACGTCGCCGGGATCGATCTTCCGCTGCGCGAGGTGTGGGTCAACCACGTCCAATGGAGCGGTGTGGGAACGGTGCAAGGCGGATTCCGACTGAAGCCCGGTCAGCGCGCCGAGATCGGGCCGGCCGTCGTCCAGGTGGAAGACGGCATCCTGCACGACGCGGGAACGACGGTCGCCACGGCCACGAAGGGACGCATCGAAGGGACGTTCCCTTCCTTCGCCGTGAAGGAGTATCCCGGCAACGAAGTCTTCAATATCGTCCACGGCCGTATCCAGTTGGGCGGCAAGCTCGCGGGCTTTCGCTTCCTGGCCGACGCGTTTCCGGGCGGGCGCCTGCGGGGAGGAGCCGGCTCGGCCCAGGTCGACCTGACCCTGCAGAAGGGCCAGGGTCGGGGGACGCTGAACTTCGACTCGAACGACATCCAGGTGACGGCGCGCGGCAACGAGATCCGCGGGGATCTCGAAGGCCGGCTGCGGCTGCGCGACGTCGAGATCGGGCGCAAGCGCGCCGTTCTCTCGGGCAGCCGGGTCGAATTGAAGGACGTCTTCGTCGAAGGTTCGCCGGCGAAGGAGCCCTGGCAGGCGACCCTCGACTTCCCGGAGGCGCGCTACGGCAGCCCCCCGCAGCTGGCCGCGCGCCTGGAGGGAACGATGAGCAACGCGCGGCCATTGCTCGCGCTCGCGGCAGGAGTTCCGGAGTGGGCCGCCAAGCGCCTCTCCAAGGACCCGCTGCGACTCACCGTTCGCGGCACCGCCGGATCGGGAGCCTTCGAGCTGCAGGAGGCGAAGGCGACGGCGAACGATCTCTCGATCGAGGGCCGCTTCCGGCGTCGCCAGGGGCAGGAGTTGGGCATCTTCCTGGTCGACACCGGTCTCCTCAATCTCGGCATCGCCGTCGGCGGCGCGAAGCCCGGCGTGAAGGTGTTCGGGCCGAAGAAGTGGTACCGGGAGGCGGTGGCCGAATGGGACGCCCGCCCGCCCGACGCTGCTAGCAGCTTGCTGAAAAAGGGTGCGGGATAGCGTTACGTGCGCCGCGGGCCAGATACAAGCAAGCGCGACGACGGCGATGCTCCCGCATCGGCGAGGAGCGCTGACGCCGTAGATGGCCTCGCGCCGCCGTAACCCGAAGGGTGGACGGCACTTTGCCCGTGCCCGCAGCCAGCCGGCTTTCGGGCGACCCTCGGCGTGGGCAAGCGGGCGCCGGATGCAAAGTGCCGAACACGATGCACGCGTCCATTTTTCAGCAGCCTGCTAGATCCCCCCGTCCCCCCACGGACCGGTGATCGCGAAGGTGATGCCCGGCGTCTGGATGTTGACGAAGAGCCACTGCCCGTCGGGAGAGAAGCAGGCGCCCGCGAACTCCTGATCGGTGAAATCTCCCGCGAGGGCGTTGTGCTCGCCGCGGAGGACGACGGTGTTGCGGGCGAAGGCGAACAGCCTCCCATCGCGCGTCAGCCCGCGCAGATACTGCTCCCGCTCGCCGTCCTCGCAGATCACCAGCCCGCCGCGCGGCGAGACGCAGAGGTTGTCGGGCCCGTCGAGATCCGCCTCCCCGGGCGATTCGTAGAGCAGCGTCAATCGCGAGCTCTTCGGATCGAGCTGCCAGACCTGGCCCCGCTGGGCCGCGCCGCCCGAGGTCGAGGTGAACACGAGGCGGCCCTCTCCGAACCAGGCGCCCTCCAGCCGCGCGAAGCGGGCGGCGCCCTTCGCGGCACCCTGTGAGAAGACGCCCTGCCCGTCGCGCGCCTGCGGGTGCTCGTGCGCGCGGAGCGGATCGTCGATCGCGATCCAGCGCACGGGGATCTCCTCGCCGCGCCGCGGCCCGCGCCGCGTGTCGAAGGAAGGACGGTCTTCGACGGTCAGCATCTCCAGCCGGCCCCCGTCGGCGAGCTTGCCGGGGACCTTCGGGACAAAGCGGTAGAGACCGGCGTCGCCCTGGTCTTCGGTCTCGTAGACGATGCCGGTGGAGGGATCCACCGCGACCGCCTCGTGCCGGAACCGTCCCATCCCCTCGAGCGGTTGAGGCCGCGCGACGCCGTTCGCCGGGACCTCGAAGACCCATCCGTGGGTCTTCGTCAGCCGGCCCTCGCCCGGACCGAGCGTCGTCTCCTCGCAGGTCAGCCAGCTTCCCCACGGCGTCGGACCGCCGGCGCAGTTCCAGAGGGTTCCCGTGAGGCTCGGGCGCGCCGACAGGAGCTTCGCGCTCGCGGCTTCCAGCTCCAGCGTCATGGTCCCACCGCCCGCGGCCGGGTCGTACGGGTCCCCGGCGGCAAAGGCGCCGGTGTCGGTCCGGACCTCGTGGTTTCGCACGAGCCGGATTCGCCCGGGGCCGGCCGCAAACGCCGCCATCCCGTCGTGGTGCGACGGGACCTTCTCCGTCGACGAGATCCCATCGCCTCTCCAGGAGAGGCTGTGGTAACGGAATCCCCGAGGCAGCGCCAGAAGCGAGAGTCCCGTCGCCTCGTCCTTCGCCGGCGCCAGCGGGCCATAGCCCCCGCGCGCCACGCCGACGAGACCCAGCCACTGTGCCCGCGAGTGGAGCGCGTTCAGCGGGCCCGCGACCGCGAAGCCGGCGGCGAGACGAGCGAACCGGCGGCGATCGAGGGCGGTCACGAGACGACTATACGGCGCCTTGCGACGCGCCACGCTCTGCTATGGTTCGTTCCGTCGAGGAGGACCCGCCCTGGTCACCGTCGGTCTCTACGGATTCGGCCGCATCGGCCGCAACCTCTTTCGGATCCTCTACGACCGCGACGACGTGCGGATCGGCGCGATCTCGGATCTCGCGGAGCCCGCGGCGATCGAGTACCTCACGAAGTTCGACACGCTGCTGGGCCGCTTCCCGCTGGAGCTCTCCGTGCGCGACGGACACCTCTACGTCGCGGGCCGCCAGATCCCGGTCCTGACCGGCAAGGAGCAGTCCGCGGTGCCGGACTGGAAGGCGCTGGGCGTCGACGTGGTCTTCGAGGCGACCAACGTCGGGCGCTCGCGGGCGGAGGCCGAGCGCCACCTCTCGGCGGGGGCGCGCCGGGTGATCCTGATGGCCCCGCCGAAGGAGCGCCCGGACGCGACGATCGTCGCGGGCGTCAACGACGGCTCGCTGCTGCCCGAGCATCGGATCGTCTCCAACGCCAGCTCGACCGTGCATTGTCTGGCGCCGATCCTGACGATCCTGGAGGAAGCGTTCGGAATCGAGCGCGCGCTCTTCACGACCGTGCACTCCTACACGAGCGCGCACCGCCTCGCGGACGTCCCGGCCGAGGACAAGCGCCGCGGACGCGCCGCGGCGGAGAACATCATTCCGCAGGAGTCCCGCTCCCCCGCGATCCTGAAGGAGCTGCTCCCCGGCCTGGCGGAGCGCGTGACCGGCTACGCCATGAACGTCCCCGTCGCCAACGGCTCCGTCGTCGACCTCTCCTGCTGGCACGCGAAGCCGGTCACGCCGGTCGCGGTCAACGAGGTCGTCCGGACCGCCGCCGCGACCCCCCGCTGGCGAAACATCCTCCGCTTCGAGCACGAGCCCATCGTCTCCTCCGACATCGCGCGCTCGGAGAAGTCCGCCGTCTTCGACTCGCTCGCCACGATGACCATGGGAACGACCGTCTCCAAGACCCTCGCCTGGTTCGACTCGAGCTTCGGCCACGCCCACCGCGCGGTCGAGCTGCTCGCGGGCGCGCCGCTGCCGGAAGCCCGCTCGTGATGCGCATCGGCATCAACGGCTTCGGCCGCATCGGCCGCAGCGTCTATCGCATCCTCTCGGAGCGCGCGGACGCGGAGGTCGTGGGCATCAACGACCTCTTCGACAACGATCACCTGGCCTACCTCCTCCAGTACGACACGGTCATGGGCCCGTTCGAGAAGCCGGTCACCACCGACGCCGAGAGCATGACGGTCGCGGGCCGTCGGATCGCGATGACGGCGGAAAAGGACCCCGCGAAGATCCCCTGGAAGGCGCTCGGCGCGCAGATCGTGGTCGAGTCGACGGGCAAGATCGTCGCGCGCGAAGGGCTCGAGAAGCACCTCGCCGCCGGCGCCCAGAAGGTCGTCCTGACCGTGCCGCCGAAGGACGAGATCGACGCGATGATCGTGATGGGCGTCAACGACGGGACGCTGACTCCGGCGCACCGGCTCGTCTCCAACGCCTCGTGCACGACCAACTGCCTCGCGCCGCTCGCGAAGATCCTCGACGAGGCCTTCGGGATCGAGGAGGGCGTGATGACGACGATCCACGCCTACACGAACGACCAGCGCCTCGCCGACTCCTCCCACAAGGACCTGCGCCGCGCCCGCGCCGCCGCCGAGAACATCATCCCGACGACGACGGGCGCCGCCCGCGCCGTCGGCAAGGTGCTCCCGAAGCTCAAGGGCCGGCTCGACGGCATCGCGATGCGCGTGCCCGTTCCGGACGGATCGGTCGTGGACCTGACGGCGCGGCTGCGCGCCCGCCCCAGGGCCGCGGACGTCAACGCGGCCGTCAAGGCGGCCGCGGAGGGAGACCTGCGCCGGATCGTGCAGTACAGCGAGGTGCCGCTGGTCTCCTCCGACATCATCGGCAACCCGCACTCCTCGATCTTCGACGCGCTCTCGACGCGGGCCGAAGGAGACGGCTGGGCGAAGGTCGTCTCCTGGTACGACAACGAGTGGGGCTACTCGATGCGCGTCGTGGATTTGATCGAGAAGCTCGTAGCGCTCGGAGCCTGAGCCGAACCGTTCGTCCCACATCGCAAGGCGCGGGGGCGCGCCGGTGCTACGCTCGGCGCGTGATTCGCCGGCGCTCCCGATGGGTTGTCGCCGTCGCGGGCCTGGCCCTGCTCGGAGCGGCTCCCGCGGCGGTCGAGGAGCCGCTCCCGCGCGGCAAGGTCGTCGAGAAGATCGCCTGCCTTCCGGATCCGACCAAGAGCTACGCGCTCTATCTCCCCACCTCCTATGACCCCGCCCGCCGCTGGCCGATCCTCTTCGTGCTCGATCCGCGCGGGCGCGCGGTCTCCGCGCTCGAGCGCTTCCGCGAGGCGGCCGAGCGCGCCGGCTGGATCCTCGCGAGCTCCTACGACACCGCGAGCGACCGTCAGGACGACCCCAACACGCCGGCCGTCAACGCCCTCTGGGGCGACACGCAGGCGCGGCTCTCGCTCGATCCGAAGCGGGCGTATTTCGCGGGCTTCTCGGGCACGGGGCGCGCCGCCGTGTCCATGGCCTACGGGGCACCCGGCCGCATCGCGGGCGTCATCGACTGCGGCGCCGGTTTCCCCTACGCGCCGAAGAAGACTTCCTCGCCGTTCCCGATCTTCTTCGCCGTGGGGTACACGGACTTCAACTATCTCGAGGTGCGGGGACTCGACGAAACGCTCGACGGCCTTTCCTTCCCGCATCGCGTGGAGCCCTTCGAGGGCGCGCACGAATGGATTCCGGCCGCCATGACGCCGGAGGCGATCGCCTGGCTCGAGCTCGCGACCATGCGTGCGGGCGCCATGCCGAAAAACCCGGAGACCGTGGCGAGCTTCGAGCGCGCGGGGCTCGAGCGCGCGGCGGCGCACGAGTCCGCCGGACGGCTGCCGGAGGCGCTTCGCGAGGCGCAGATGCTCTCCGCCGACCTCGAGGGGCTCGGCAGCACGGAGTCGGCGCGTGCGCTCGCCGCGCGGCTGTCCGGCGACGGCGCCGTGCAAAAGGCCTTGAAATCGGAGCGCAAGGTCGAGGAGCGGGAGCGGCGGGACCTGCGCGCGATCGTCGAGCGCATGCGGGACGTGCTGGGACGCGCGGAGCC
>DATBIJ010000152.1:0-4943 GCA_036557025.1 Thermoanaerobaculia bacterium
TCGCGCGCAAGGCCATGACGGCGGCGACGACGACGAACCAGATCGTCAGCGCGAACCCCGCCAGCCCCGTCTCCGCGAGCGCCTGGAGGTACGCGCTACCCGGGTTGTCGCGCATCCGGAATCGCTCTCCTGTGGCGGCGAGGTCCGGCAGCCGCCAAGAGAAGGATCCCAGCCCCCCGCCCTCCACGGGGTCCTGTCGAAACTCGGCGATCGCGCTCTTCCAGAGCAGCGGCCGCGAGGACAGCCGGTCGCCGGCGCTCTTCGAGGCGTCGAAGGTCGCCGCGAGCCGGGCGCCGAGACCTCCCTTACCGGGCAGGGCGAAGAGCCCGGCGACGAGGATCACGGCGGTCGCAGAGGCCAGGAGGACCGCGCCACGCGCCCGGCGCGCGAACATCCCGGCGATCGCGGCGCCCGCCGCGACCATCAACACCAGCAGGGCGCTGCGGGAGCCCGACAGCAAGACACCGGCGCCGGCGAAAAGCAATCCGGCGGCCCAGGCCACGCGGCCGGCGCCCCGGTCACGCGCCGCGAGCGTCGCCAGCAGCGGGATCGCGAGCGCGGCGATCATTCCCAGCGTGTTCGGATCCACCGCGCCTCCGGAGATGCGCCCGGTGAACCGCCAGAACTCGCGGGTTTCCCAGGGCAGCAGCTTCGCGGCCTCGAGCACGGCGACGACGCCCGACAGCGCGGCTCCCGCGGCGAAGGCCGCCGCGGCGCCCACGCGGGTGGCGGCGCCGCTGCGCCGGAGCAGGAAGAAGAATCCGGCGCCGGCGGCCAAGACCGCGAAGGTCATCAGGCTCTCCTGCGCCGCGGCCGCCTCCGGGAGGCCGTCCTGGTTCACGATCCGTCCGGAGAGCCCACGGATCAGCGCCCACAGCGTTCGGGCGCGCAGCAGAGAGAGCAGCGTCGCCAGCGTCCACAGCAGCGCCAGCGCGCGAAGCGCTCCGTCGACTTCCGAGGGGTCCGGCCGGCTCTCGAAGTCGTAGAGGAACCGGAAGGTCCAGCCCGTCGCGAGTCCGGCGAAGAGGAGCACCGGCCAGGCGGAGGCGTCGGTGCCGCCGAAGGCGCGAGCCAGCAGACCCGAAAGCGGAAGCAGCAGCGCAAAGGCGCAGACCCCCGCCTCCGGACGCCGCGCGGCGGCAAGCGCGAGCAGCAGGGTGATGGCGAGGATCGGAAGGCGGTCGGGAACTCCGGGAGGGAAGGCGACCGAAAACAACAGGGTGAGCGAGGAGGCCGCGAGGAGGAACAGCAGGAACCGTGCGGCCGTGCCGGGCCGCCGCAGGTCGCCCGCGGGGGGCGGCGACACGGCGTCGGGCGCCCCGGGCGTCACTGGGAGTGGTATTCCTGCAGCGCGGCCACGCCCGTCTCCCCCTCCTGACGCGCCCGGATCCCTTCCACCGCGGCCGCCGACGCCGAGAGCGTCGTCAGGCACGGGATCGAGAGGCGCAGCGCGGCCGCGCGGATCGCGGCCTCGTCGAAGTGCGACTCCTTGCCGAGCGGCGTGTTGACGATCAACTGGATTTCGCCGGCTTCCATCCGGTCTACGGCGTTGGGGTGCCCTTCGTTGACCTTGTAGACGAGCTCGGCATCGATGCCCGCCTCCCGCAGGGCGTCCCGGGTGCCGGAGGTCGCGCACAACGCGAAGCCCATCTCGGAGAGCTCACGCGCGATCGGCACCACGCCGGCCTTGTCGAAGGGGTTCACCGTCAGGAACGCGCGTCCCTTCGTCGGAAGGCGGATCCCGACGCCGTCGCAGGCTTTTGCGAACGCGTCGCCGAAGCGCGGCGAGATCCCCATGACCTCGCCCGTCGATTTCATCTCGGGGCCGAGCAGCGGGTCCTCGCCCGGGAACTTGCGGAACGGGAAAACCGGCGCCTTGATGAAGAAATCGATCGGATCCCGCTCGGGCGGCAGCTTCAGTTCGGCGAGGCTCTTCCCGGCGGCCAGCAGGGCCGCCGCTCGCGCCATCGGGACGCCGATCGCTTTGGAGACGAACGGCACGGTCCGCGAGGCGCGGGGATTGACCTCCAGCACGTAGAGGACCCCCTTCTGGATCGCGAACTGGATGTTGACGAGGCCCCGGACCTCGAGCGCCTTCGCGAGCTTGCGCGTCGATCGGCGAATCTCCGCGAGCTCCTGGGGCCGCACCTTCCAGGCGGGAAGCACCGAGAAGGAGTCGCCCGAGTGGATCCCCGCCTCTTCGATGTGCTCCTGGATCCCTCCGATCCAGCTCTCGTGACCGTCGCAGAGCGCGTCGACGTCGTACTCGAACGCGTCGTCCAGGAAGCGGTCGATCAAGACCGGATGCTCGGGCGAGCTCTCCAGGGCCTTCGCGGCGTAGCGGCCCAGGTGGACGTCGTCGAAGACGACGGCCATGGCCCGCCCGCCGAGCACGTAGGAGGGGCGCACCATGAGCGGATACCCGATCGCGCGGGCGGCCTCGAGCGCCTCCTGCGGCGAGCGCGCCTCGGCGTGTGCCGGGGCCTTGAGCCCGAGCTGGTCGAGCAGCTTTCCGAACCGCCCGCGATCCTCCGCGAGGTCGATCGATTCGGGAGACGTGCCCCAGATCGGGTATCCCGCGGCCTCGAGAGGCCGGGCCAGCTTGAGCGGCGTCTGGCCGCCGAACTGCACGAGGACGCCGTCGGGCCGCTCGTTGTCCAGGACCTCGGCGACGTCCTCGAAGGTCAGCGGTTCGAAGTAGAGCCGGTCGGAGGTGTCGTAGTCGGTCGAGACCGTCTCGGGGTTGCAGTTGATCATGACGGTCTCGAATCCCGCCTCCGAAAGCGCGTAGCACGCGTGGACGCAGCAGTAGTCGAACTCGATGCCCTGCCCGATGCGGTTGGGGCCTCCGCCCAGGATCACGACCTTCTTCTGCTCGGTCCGGATCGACTCGTTCTCGGTCTCGTAGGTCGAGTAGAAGTAGGGCGTGTGCGCCTCGAACTCCGCCGCACACGTGTCGATGGTCTTGAAGACGGGGCGCAGGCCCAGCGCGTGCCGGCGGGCGCGCACGTCGCTCTCCAGGACTCCCATCGCGCGCGCAAGCGATCGATCCGACAAGCCCAGCCGCTTGGCGTCGCCCAGCTGCTCGCGCGGGATCTCCTCCAGCCGCCGCCGGAAGAAGGAGCGCTCGGCGGCGACCATCCGCGAGACCGCGTCGAGAAACCAGGGGTCGATCCGGGTCGCGGCGGCGATTTCCTCCACGCTCCAGCCGGAGCGGAACGCGCGCGCGACGTGAAAGATGCGCTCCCACGTGGGCACGGAGAGCTTCTGGGCGAGCTCCTCGCGCGGGAGGTCCCCCTGTCCGTCGTCGAGCCCGTCCCGGCCGATCTCCAGGGACCGGACCGCCTTCCCGAGGGCCTCCGCGAAGGTCCGACCGATCGCCATCGCCTCGCCGACGGATTTCATCTGGATCGACAGCCGCGGGTCGGCCTTCGGGAACTTCTCGAAGGCCCACCGGGGGATCTTCACGACGACATAGTCGAGCGCCGGCTCGAAGCTCGCGGGGGTCTTGCGCGTGATGTCGTTGGGGATCTCATCCAGCGTGTAGCCGACCGCGAGCAGGGCGGCGATCTTGGCGATCGGGAAGCCGGTGGCCTTCGAGGCGAGCGCCGAGGATCGGGACACGCGGGGATTCATCTCGATCACGACCCGACGGCCGCTCGCGGGGTCGACCGCAAACTGGATGTTGGAGCCGCCCGTGTCGACGCCGACCTTGCGGATGATGGCCTTCGCCTCGTTGCGCATCGCCTGGTACTGGCGGTCGGAGAGCGTCATCTGCGGCGCCACGGTGATCGAGTCGCCGGTGTGCACGCCCATCGCGTCGAAGTTCTCGATCGAGCACACGATGATGACGTTGTCGGCGTTGTCCCGCATCACCTCGAGCTCGAACTCTTTCCAGCCCTCGACGGACTCCTCGATCAGGACCTCGTGCGCCGGCGACTCCGCGAGGCCGCGCGCGACGATCTCGCGGAATTCCGGCTCCGTGCGCGCCGCACCGCCGCCGGAGCCGCCCAGGGTGAAGGAGGGGCGCACGACGAGCGGCAGCCCGATCTCCTTCGCGATCGACTCGGCCTCCTCGAGGCTCCGGGCGCGACCCGAGCGGGGCACGTCCGCCCCGATCTCGAGCATCGCCTCCTTGAAGAGCTCGCGGTCCTCCGCGAGGCGCATCGCCCGCTCGTTGGCGCCGATCAGGGCCACCCCGAGCTTCTCCAGGATCCCGCGGTCGGAGAGCGCGAGGGCCAGGTTGATCGCGGTCTGGCCGCCGACCGTCGGCAGAATCGCGTCGGGCCTCTCCCGATCGACGACCCGCTCGAGAAACTCCGGCGTCAGCGGCTCGACGTAGGTCGCGTCCGCCAGCTCCGGGTCCGTCATGATCGTCGCCGGGTTCGAGTTGACGAGGATGACGCGGTAGCCCTCGCGCCGGAGGGCCCGAACGGCCTGCGTGCCGGAGTAGTCGAACTCGCAGGCCTGGCCGATGACGATGGGACCCGATCCGATGACGAGGATCGACCGAATGTCCGTGCGCCGCGGCATTGCGCGCGGATGATAGCGGGGTTCGCCCGCGGGGGATAGGACGAGCCGAGCGGCTGGCAGGTTGCTGAAAAAGGGTGTGGGGTGGCGTTGCGAGCGCCGCGGGGTCAGATCCGAGGAAGCGCGACGAAGGCGATGCTTCCGCATCGGCGAGGAGCGCTGACGACGGAGATGGCCCCGCGCCGCCGCAACCCGAAGGGTGGACGGCACTCTGCCGGCGCCCGCCATGAGCTCACGGGTGGGTCTGTCGGAGTCGAAGAAGGGCGCCGGCTGCAGAGTGCCGGACACGACACCCGCATCCCTTTTTCAGCAGCCTGCTAGCGCGAGATGCGAACGGGCTGGCCCGCCGCGCGGCAGGATGCGGAGAGCAGCGTCCCGTGCTGGCCCGCGACGTACAACAGCCCGTCGGCGAC
>DATBIJ010000153.1:0-6920 GCA_036557025.1 Thermoanaerobaculia bacterium
CAGGTCGGCCACGACTCCAGGTCCGCCAGCCGTGCCCAGGCCGCTTCGGGCGGCTCCGGCACGACGAACGACCGGCGCAACAGCTCGACGGGGACCGGTTCGGTCACGCGTCGAGTCTCCCAAACCCTCGGTTCGAAGCCCGCGGCCCGGTCAAGCGATCGCGACGCTCAATGCCACGCTCCCAGGATCGCCCCGATTGCCGCGAACTGGGCGACGTGGTAGCCCGCGTTGACGAGCCAGAGCTTGAAGCTCTTCTTCTCGAACAGGTAGTTGATCCCGAACGAGGTCGCGACCCAGCCCAGCCCCGCCGCGAGCCCCGCGCCGACCGCGAAGTCGAGCTTCGGGGCAGGTCCGAGGAACATCGCGAACACGCCCGCGGCGACGAGCGCCAGCACGAAGGAGACGCCGTACGTGATCGCCGGACTTCCCTCGGAGAGCTGCTCGTCGGTCAGGCCCGTTTCCCGCTTCCAGACCCGATGGAACATCACGGGCGAGTACCAGAGTCCCCCGATGACGAAGGCCGCGACCGCCGCGGCCACCACGGCCAGCCAGTGGATTTGAGGCATGTGGGATTCCCTCCTTGCGGCGGACGCACGTCCGCCTCCCTCTCCTTCCACGTGGCGACGCCGGCCCTTTTTCCGCCCTTGCGAAGAGCCCTTGTATTCCATTAGATTCTTAGGTCACGAGGTGCGGGCATGCCCGAGAACGGAATCGCCCTGCTGCGCGGAACGCTCGACGTCCTCATCCTGAAGACTCTGTCCTCCGGCCGGATGCACGGCTATCAGATCGTTGCCCGAATCGAAGAGCGGACCGGCGGAGAGCTCGGGATCGAGGATGGCGCCCTCTACCAGTCGCTCCATCGCATGGAGGAGCGCGGCTGGGTGGAGTCGGAATGGGGCCACGCCGAGACGGGCAAACGCGCGCGCTTCTATCGGCTCACGCCGGAGGGACGGCGGCGCCTCGGCGCCGAGGCCGCGGGATGGATCCGCTATGCCCGGGCGGTGTTTCGCGTGCTGGAGCCGGTCGAGCCGTGAGCACCGAAGAGCCCCGTCCCCCGCGCTCCGCGGGCGAGATCCGCGAGGAGCTCGACGAGGAGATCGCGTTTCATCTGGAGCGCCGCGTCGAGGACCTCGTCCGCCGCGGGGTGCCGGAGGCCGCCGCGCGCGAGGAGGCGGCGCGCCAATTCGGCAGCCTCGTGGACACGCGGGAGATCTGCCTCAAGAGCGATCTGCGGTTGGAGAGGCAGAGACGGCGGACCGCGGTGACGCGCGGCCTGTGGCGTGACCTGCGATTCGCCACACGGCTCTTCCGACGTCAGCCCGGGTTTGCCCTGCTCGCGGCGGGCACGATCGCGCTGGGAGTCGCCGCCGCGACGACGGTCTTCTCCGCGGTCGACCACGTCCTGCTGCGGCCGCTCCCCTACGCCGAGTCCGACCGGGTCGTGGTCCTGCAGGAGCGAGACCTGCGCAGCGGCGCCGACACGGGGGTTTCCGTCGGCAACCTGCTTTCCTGGAGCGGGCGGACGGGCAGCTTCGCCGCGATGGGAATGGCGGAACCCAACGGCGTGGACCTGACCAGCGTCGAGCCTCCCGAGCCGATCCAGGCCTGGGGAATCACACCCGGTTTCCTCGAGGCGCTCGGGGCCGAGCCGCTCCTCGGCCGCGCATTCTTGGAGAGCGATTTTCGCCCCGGCATGTCCGACGTCGTCCTGATCTCGCACCGGCTCTGGACGCAGCGCTTCGGCAGCGACCCGGCGATCCTGGGGAAAGACATCGCGCTGGATGGATCGCCGGCCCGCGTCGTCGGCGTGTTGCGTCCCGCGCTGCCGTACCCCGACACGAAGGGTCTGTGGTTCCCACGCCCCTTCACGGCGGACGACGCGGAAGACCGCAACGGGAACTACCGCGAGGGCATCGCGCGGCTTCGCCCCGGAGTCACCCGGGAAGCGGCCCAGGCGGATCTCGATCGCGTCGCCGGATTGCTCGCCGCGGAAAACCCCCGCACGAACCAGGGCAAGTCCGTCCGCGCGATTCCGATCCGGGAGCACGTCCTGGGAACCGTGCGCCCCGGCCTGACGGTCCTCTTCGGCGCTGCCCTGCTGCTGCTGCTCGTGGCCTGCGCGAACACGGCGGGCCTGCTCTTCGCGCGCGGCGTCGGCCGCGAGCGCGAGCTCGCCGTCCACGTTGCGCTGGGCGCCTCGCGCGGGCAGCTCCTCCGGCGATTGATCGCCGAAGGCCTCGTGATCGCCGCCGCGGGCGGCGCCGCCGGCCTGCTGCTCGCCTTCGCGGGTGTCCGGGCCGTGCGCGCCCTCGCGCCGCCGGAGCTTCCGCGGATCGAGACCCTCGCGATCGACGCGCGCGGGGCGCTGTTCGCTGCGTGTGTGGCGGCGATCGCGGCGCTCGTCTCCGGCCTCGCGCCGGCCGTACGGCTCTCGCGGCGCAGCGCCGCCGAGAGCTTGCGCGGCGCCTCGATGGGCGCCGTCTCCGAGCGGGAGGGACAGGCGTGGCGCCGGAGGCTCGTCGTGGCCGAGATGGCGGCGGCGCTGGTCCTGCTGTGTGGGGCCACGCTGCTGGGCCAGTCGCTCGCGCGCCTGCTGTCCAACCCGCTGGGCTTCACGCCGGCGCGCCGAGTTTCCCTCCAGGTCTTCCTCTGGGACCGCAACCCGACGCCCGCGCAGCGACTCGCGCGCACGGAGGCCATTCGCCAGCGCCTCGCGGCGGTTCCCGGCGTCGAGGGTGTCGGCATCGTCACGGCCCAGCCGTTCCATCCCTCCCAGATCGACGCGATGGGAGTGTTCCTCGTGGAAGGGCGTCCCGTCTCCGCGACGGAGAGGCCGCCGCGGGTCTTCACGACCATCGCCTCGCCGGAATACTTCGGCGTCATGGAAATCCCGCTGCGGCGAGGGCGGAGTTTCACGGATGCCGACCGGGCGGAGGCTCCCGCCGTCGCGATCGTCAACGACACGCTCGCCGGCCGCCTCTTCCCCGGGGAGGACCCGGTCGGAAAGCGCGCGCGGATCTCCGTGATGGGCCCGCCCGTCGAGCGGGAGATCGTCGGTGTGGTCGGTGACGTGCGCCCGACCTCCTTCGACAGCCCGCCACGCTCGGAGGTCTACGTCCCGCTCGCGCAGACCGGCAACGGCAGCCTGACCTTCGTCGTCAAGACCCGCGGGCGGCCGGAGGCAGTGCTGCCCGCGCTGCGCGCCGCCGTCACCGAGGTGGATTCCGGCCAGAGCGTCTACACCGCCGGGCCCGTCGAAGAGATGGTTCGCGCGACGACGCGGGACCGCCGCTTCGTGCTCGCGTTGACGACGGCCACGGCGACGCTGGCGCTCGCGCTGACTGCCGTCGGCGTCGCGGGCCTCTTCGCCTACACGACCCGCCGGCGCCGCCGCGAGTTCGGCATCCGCATCGCGCTGGGGGCGCGGCGCGCTCAGGTGGCCGGCCTCGTCCTCTCCGAGGCGGTGCGTCTGGGCGCGATCGGCGTCGCGCTGGGCCTTGCCGCGTCGCTCGCGGCCAATCGCTCCCTCTCGGCCCTCCTCTATGAGGTGCGACCCACGGACGTTGGGGCGTTGGGCATTGCCGCCGGCGTCTTGCTGCTCCTTGCAGTGGCGGGCGCCGCGATTCCTGCCCTCCGGGCCGCGGGCACACCGCCGGCGACGACGCTTCGACAGGAGTGAGGCCGACCGTCGCGGGCTCTCCTGGGAATACGCCGTGCCGGCATCGACCTTTCTCCGAGAAAGGAGCATCGATGTTTCGACGAATCCTCGTGCCGGTGGACTTCACCAAGACCAGCCGCCGCGCGGTGCTGACCGCGGCGCGGATCGCGGCCTCGCGCTCCGCCGAGACGACGCTTCTTCATGTCATCGAACGCATCGACGCGGGACGCCCGGGAGAGCTGGCCGCGTTCTATCGGCGACTGGAGAGAGCTGCCGGAGCCAAGCTGCGGGACCTTGCCGAGATCCTCGAGAAGCGGCGACTCCCCGTGAAGGCGGAGATTCGCTACGGCAATCGGGTCACCGAGATCCTGCGGTTCGCGGAAGAGTGGAAGACCGACCTTCTCGTGATGAGCTCCCATCGGCTGCCCGTTCGCCGGTCCGGCGGGAGCTGGGGCACCATCAGCTACAAGGTCGGCCTCCTGGCACACTGCCCCGTGCTGCTGATCAAGTAGCCGCGGAGCTGTCTCGCGCCGCGCTTCCGGAATCGCCTCGGGCGCCGTTCCGAACGGACCGGCGTTTCCCGGCGGCAAAAGGATGAAAATGCATCAGGCGCTGGAGGACGGGGAAAGCTAGCTTATCCACGAACCGATTCGGAATGGCCCGCTCCTCGGAGCCTTGGCCGCCGGACGGCAGGGCGCTGGACAGCGCCCTTATTCATGCGCTCCCGCGGTGCTTCCGGCCGCCGCGTTTCGTGACAGCATTCCTCCCGTGGGAGAAGAGGGAATCCGAGTCGCGGTCGTGGGCGTCAGCGGAAACACCGGCGGCGCCACGGCGCGCTCCCTGCTCGAGATGGGCGTTCCAGTCCGCGCCATCGTGCGCGACCCGGCGAAGGGAGAGCCCTGGGCCGCGCGAGGCGCCGAAATCGCGGTCGCCGACCTGGCCGATCCGGCCGCTCTCTCGGAAGCCTTCGAGGGGGTCGCGGCCGCCTACGTGCTGAACCCTCCCGCCTATGCCTTGCCGGATCTCTTCGCACGAGCCGAGGAGCTGGCGGGGAGCATCGCGGAGGCCGCGCGACGATCCCGGCTGCCGCGGCTCGTCGTTCTCTCTTCGATCGGCGCGCACCTGCGCTCCGGGACCGGGAACATCCGGACCAACACGATCTTCGAGGACACGCTACGATCGCTCCCCTCGTCGCTCACGTTTCTTCGCCCCGCGTACTTCATGGAGAACTGGGCCTGGGTCGCGGGCGCGGCGGCCGGGCAGGGGATCCTCCCGAGCTTCCTCGCCCCGCCGGATCGGGCCATTCCCATGGTCTCGACGAAGGATGTCGGAGATGTCGCGGCCCGGGCGATGCTCGATCCGGCGGCCGCCGACGGAGTCATCGAGCTGGAGGGCCCGGCGGATTGTTCTCCCAGGCAGGCCGCCGCTGCGTTCGCCCGCGCCCTGGGACGCTCGGTCGACGTCTCGGTCGTGTCGGAGGAGGAATGGCCCGGGGCATTGGTCGCCGCCGGGTTCACGCCGCGCACGATCGCGGCCTGGGTCGAGCTCTTTCGCTCCTTCAACGCCGGCGCCATCGCATTCGAGGAGAGGATGCCCCGTCGGCGGGGTCGGGTCACGATCGAGGAGGCAATCGGCGCCATCGTGCGGGGCGCGTGAAGACCCGGGCACCCGGCTCGGGCGAGAGCGGTGGGCTCTGGCGTCGAAGCCTGCAGGTCGCGCGGGTCGCGA
The DNA here is from genome assembly GCA_036557025.1 of Thermoanaerobaculia bacterium. Lineage (GTDB taxonomy): Bacteria > Acidobacteriota > Thermoanaerobaculia > UBA5066 > Gp7-AA6 > DATBIJ01. Next base: position 5,387 of record DATBIJ010000153.1, read on the forward strand.
TCCGATATCTGCTCTGGCCACGGCTTCGTGGGCGCGGCGGCGGGGCACAGCGTCTGCGGGAAGCCCTGGAGGAGCTGGGGGGCACCTGGATCAAGCTCGGGCAGGCGCTGGCGCTGCGTTTCGACCTCCTGCCGGCGGACTACTGCCTTCAGTTCTTTCAGCTGCTGAATCAGGTGCGGCCGTTTCCGGCCGATCAGGTGCGAACGGTGCTGGAGCGGGAGCTGGGAAAGCCGGTCGAGACGCTCTTTCGAACGTTCGACTGGGATCCCGTGGCGGCGGCCTCCATCGGTCAGGTCCACCGTGCCGAGCTGCCCGACGGGACCCCGGTGGCCGTCAAGGTGCAGCGGCCGGGAATCTCCTCACTGGTCCGCTCGGACCTCAAGCTGATGCGCCAGCTCGCGCTCTTGATCGATGCCTGGCCTTCGTCCCGGTATGCCAGGGCCCGCGATCTCGTGCGGGAGTTCGCTCGCTGGACCGAGGAAGAGCTCGACTACCGCATCGAGGCCCGCCACGCTTCGGTGCTGCGACGCAACGCGGCCGACGACCCCTTCGAGAGAAACCCGCGGGTGTTCCCCGCCTACACGACCTCTCGGGTGCTGACACTCGAGTACCTGGCGGGGATTTCGGTCATCGATATCGTGGCGGCCCTTCGCCGGGGCGACCCGGCGTTTCTGGAGCGGTTGGCCGCCGAGGGGCACGACACGCGACGCATCGCCAGCCACATCGTCTGGAACGCGCTGAACCAGATCTACCGGTTCGGCTTCTTCCACGCCGATCCCCATCCCGCCAACCTGATCGTCCTGGACGGCGACGCCATCGGATACGTGGACTTCGGAATCGTGGGGAAGCTCGACGGGGAGACGACCGATTCCCTCCGGTACTTCGCGCAGAGTCTGTTCGCCGGGCACGCCGGGCGAGCGATCGACGAGTTCCTGCAATTCCTCACGCCGTCGCGGCGCACCGACCTCGCGGCCGCCCGGCGGGACCTGATGGAAGCCATGAAGAGCTACGTCGAGAGCGCGCGGGTCTCCCCGCAGGAGCTCGTGCATTCCGAGGAGATCTTCGAAATCGAGATGCTCTCCCTGGTACGCAAGCACCGGATGGCGCTCTCCCCGGACGCCGCCCGATATCTCAAGGCGGTGCTCACCGCCGAGGCGACCGTCAAGGAGCTCGATCCCAACTTCGACCTGGCCGAGCACGAGAATCGATTCTTCGGCCGTTTGATGCTGCTGGAGACCCGCGAGAGCCTGAGCCCGCGGCGCATCGCACAGTGGCTGCTCGACGCCCGCTTTCGCGTCCGCAATGTCCTCAGCTCCCTGGAGGGCCTCCGGAGTGCTCCGGGCCATGTCGTGTCCGTGGCTCGAGACGTCCGCCGTCGCGTCCAGACGATCTCCCTGCTGGCGATCCTGGGCTGGGGGACCGTTCTGGCCATGACCTGGGCGGGAGGCGGGGAGATCCTCGGCTTTTCGTTCCGCAGCATTGCGCTGGTCGGCGCGGCGGCGAGCCTTCTGCTGCTGATCTTCTCCTTGCGAGA
>DATBIJ010000154.1:0-26305 GCA_036557025.1 Thermoanaerobaculia bacterium
CGATGACGAAGAAGCTGTTCGCCTCCGCGGCCGTGGCGCTGGCCGTGGCGGCGGGAGTCCTCGCCGCCGGCGCGCAGGCGCGGCTGCGCGGGAAAGTGAAGGACTCCGCGGGCAACCCGGTGGCGGGCGCCGCCATCACCATCACGACGCCCAACCTGAGTACGCTCAAGATGAGCCTGAAGACCGACGCGAAGGGCGACTACGCGACGATCATCGCCGACGCGACGATGCCCTACGACATCAAGGTCGAAAAGGAAGGGTTCGTCGCCTACGAGACCAAGAAGAAAATCGCGGTGGGCGACACGGCGACGGTCGACGTCCAGCTCCTGAAGCCCTCCGAGGCCGGCGGCGGCACCGCGGCGGCCGCTCCCGCCAAGCCGTCGCCCAACGAGGAGGCGGTGCTCGCGTTCAACGAGGCGGTCGACAAGATCAACACCGGCGACAAGGCGGGCGCCGAAGCGAAGCTGATGGAGGCCGTCGGCAAGAACCCCGACCTCGCCCAGGGATGGCAGGCGCTGACCTCGCTGGCCTACGAGAAGAAGGACTACAAGAAGGCGCTCGAGTACGGCCAGAAGGCGCTGGACCTCGACCCCGAGATGACCAACCTCTACGCGACGATGATGGCCTCGGCGCAGGCGACCGGCGACAAGGCGGGCGCCGAGGCCTGGCGCAAGAAGTACGAGGAGGCCAACCCGGACACGCCCGAGTCGCTCTACAACAAGGGAATCGACTTCTACAACAAGGGCGAGCTCAAGCCGGCGCGCGAGCAGCTCGAGAAGGCCGTGACGGCGAAGCCCGATTTCGCGATTGCGCACTTCTGGCTGGGAATGACGTCGATGAGCCTGAAGGACAACAAGGCCGCGAAGGAGCATCTCCAGAAGTACCTGGAGCTGGATCCGGAGGGCAGCGAAGCGGCGACCGCGAAGGAGATCCTGGGCCTGCTGAAGTAGCGCTCCAGGATCCCCGAGCGCATTCTCACAGCCGGGCCGCTGCCCGGCTGTTCTGTTTGGAGCCCGCGGGCTTACTTGCGCCGGGCTCGGACCGGCGCCGCTACCCGGCCGTCGTCGTGCGCGACTGCCGACAGCGAAACCAGGAGCGCCAGCATCAAGCCGAGCACCGAGAGAAGTTCCAGCATCGAGTTCACCGCCGTCTCTCCGTCACCGCCACCTCGGCGGGCCGTGTGGCCGATCGCCTGTCGGGGTTCAGCCAGCGATGGATCATCGCGAGCAACCCGTCCAGGAAATCCGGGCGCTGGCCCAGGGCGAGGGTGTCGCGTCGAAAGACACCCGACCCAACCTGTTCGAGATCGCGGATTTGCATATGTCCATCGTTTGAGCAAGCGCGGGGCCAGATTCTCGGGTCTCGCAAGTGCTTTGTTTTCAGTGTCCCGGCGACGAGGCCGAATCCCGCGGTGACGCGCCGCGAGGATTCCGCGGCCTTCGTTCGACACTTTCTGGCAGCGCGGAGGGCCTGCCCAGGCGCCTGCGGCGCGCGTGAAACAATGCGCCGCCATGGGCCGGGAGGGCGCGTTCAAGGACCGGCCGCTCTGGCGCCGGCTGCAGGCGATTCACCACGAGATCAAGGAGGGACGGCTTCCCAACGCCTCCTCTCTCGCCACCTCACTCGCGGTCTCGTCGAAGACGATCCAACGCGATCTCGACTACCTGCGCGACGAGCTCGCCGCGCCGATCGAGTTCGACCGCCAGCGCAACGGCTACGTCTACTCGCGGCCGGACTACGTGCTGCCGTTCTTGCCGGTCGATGGCAAAGACCTCTTCGCGATCGGCGTGGCCGCTCAGGTGCTGGAGCTCTTCGGGGGCACGCCGCTCGCGCGGGATCTGAAGGCCTGCTACGGCCGTCTCGCGGAGCTGATGCCCCCGGCCGTGCGCCTGGGTCCGGACAGCGTGATGGGACGGCTCGCCCTGCGCGCTTCCTCCCGGCAGGTTCGCGAGGAGACCTGGCAGGCGGTCTCGGATGCGATGCAGAAGGGGCTCGCGCTCTCGATCCGCTACCGCCACCTCGGGGAAGAGCCCGGCCCCGCCCGCGTCGTGCATCCCTACGCGTTCGTCCTCTCGGCCCGCGACTGGATGATGCTCGCCCACGACCGGGACGCGGGCCAGGTGAAGAACTTCTATCTCGCCCGCATCGCGAGCGCCCGGCTCACGACCGAGCGCTACGCCATCCCGAAGGACTTCGACGCCGACACCTTCTTCCGCCACACCTTCGGGCTGTTCGTGGGCGGCGCCAAGCCTTTCCGGCTGCGCGTCGCCTTCTCGCGCCGCGCGGCGAAGGAGGTCTCCGAGATCACCTGGCACCCCCGACAAAAGCTCGAGCCGACGCCGGATGGCGGCGTGATCCTCGAGCTGCCGGCGCAATCCCCCGAGGAAGCACGCCGCTTCGTGCTGCCCTGGGGAGCCGCGGCGCGCGTGCTCTCGCCGCCGGAGCTGGTCGAGGACATGCGACGGGAGTCTGCGTCGCTCGCGCGCGTCTACGGCCGGGCCGCATCTCCGAAGAAGACGAAATCGCCTCGCCACAAGGAGCGCTCATGAGACGTTGGGGAGTCCTTCTCGCCGCCGCCGCCGTCCTCTCCTGCACCGGACCCGCAAGTCGTAAAGTCGAGCCGATTGCGACGCCGGAGGCGAGCGATACCTGTCCGGGCGGCCGCCAGAGCTGGGCGCTCGATGTCGTCGACCACCGCGCCGAGCGCGATCGCGTCGACACCGAACGGATGAGGACAATCCTCACCGACTCGATCAAAGGCTCCTTCCCGGGCTGCCGATGGGAGGGAGCCGCAAGCGGCGAGCCCGTCATTCGCATCGAGGTCTGGCAGTTCCGTTCGACGTTCTTGGATGGCCTCTGGGAGGCGCGTGCGTCCTGGACCGTCGAGGTCGGCCACGACAGCCGCTTCGAGGTGGAAGAGGGAGTTTCCCGTCCCAGATACCAGGGCTCGGACAACGAGGCGCAGTCGCTCCGGGATGTCTTCGCGGCGGCGATGCAGAAGACCAACGACGGCCTGCGCGCCGTCCCGTCCCGGTGATGGTCGTCCTCCTACGGGGACGTCGGCGGCCGGCAGTGCGCAATCGCGTCCCTTCCAAATGACGGTCTCTCCAGGGCTTACGTTCATTCGTCCTTTGGGCACCTTCTGGAACGAAACTGGCAATGATGCACGCGGAGGAGTTATGAAGAAGCTGTTCGCCGTCCTGGCCCTTGCCGCCCTCGCCGTGGCGCCCGCCCGCGCCGCGACCGATGACCCGGTGATCGATCTCGCCAACGTTCTGTCGGGCACCTGGATCGGATCGACTCCGGGCAACGAGCTGCGGCTGGACCTGCAGTCCGTCACGACCGACCCCAGCCACCTGTTCGACTTCTTCCTCTCGGTCTCGGGAAAGTTCAACGGGGGGACGGTGCGCCGTCAGGGCGTGCTGCGGCTCGAGTCGCAGGGGCAAGGGGTTTACGTGGGATTCCTGCCGAAGTTCGATCCGACGGTCACGGCCCTCTCCCCCAACGCGGTCGTGTTCACGCAGGCCGAGGCGGAAGCCGCCTGCGGCTACAACATGAAGCGCGAGGGCGACGGCTTCGCCGGAGACACGCTGGGCTCGAGCTGCGCGATCGCGATGCCGGGCGCCACCGGCCCCTGGAGCGTGCAGATCGAGCCGGGCTCGATCCGCCTCCAGAGCAAGAAGTCGGGCGAGACCCTGCGGTTCAAGCTCGCCGAGAAGCGCGAGCGCACCGCCAAGAAGTAACGGTCATCCCCCCGGGGGCGGTTCTGGTGGCGGTGGCTGAGCCGGCTCCGGGGGCAGGAACTTCCGCGCGATTTCTTTCACGGGCGCCGAGAAGTCTCCCTTGATGATCCACTTCAGGAATCCGGGCTCTTCGCGCGAGATGTCGGGAAGGCTGCGCCCGCGATTTCTCCCGAAGTTGACGGTCGGAACGCCGTTGATCAGGCGGAAGCGCCCCTCGGGATCGAGGTCGCGGTCGATGCCCTCGCAGAACATCTCGTGCAGCTCGGACACCGAGCGCGGGAGATCGGAGTAGCGAGCGAGCTGGCCGGCGATCACGCGCAGGGTCATCTCGGCGTCCGCGAGAGCGTTGTGGGCGCCCGACAGCTCCGCCTCGCAGTAGAACCGGGCCGCCGCCGTGAGGTTGCGCGGCTCCTTCGCGAAGAAGATTCTCTGGCCGTCCAACAGTCGGCGGCCCTCGACCTCGAAGGGCACTCCCGCGCGAAGGAACTCCGCCCGGAGAATCGGCAGATCGAAGCCGGTGATGTTGTACCCGCCGAGGTCGCAGCCCTCGAGCAGCGCCGCGAGATCCGGTGCGATCTGCGAAAAGCGCGGGAGGCCTTTGACGTCGGCGTCCCTGATCCCATGAACGGCGGTCGCCGCGGCCGGGATGGCGATGCCCGGATTCAGGCGGCGGACCCAGTCCTCGCGCCGGCCGTCGGGAAACAGCTTGAGGCAGGCAATCTCGACGATGCGGTCGGTTCGGGACAGCGTCCCCGTGGCCTCGATGTCGAAGACGACGATCGGGCGTTCGAGCGGCAGCAGCTCGTGGAGCACGACGGGGATCTTAGTGCCCGAGTCTCCGGCGGCCGCCCCTTGCAAAACCTGGTTATCCGGCGTGTCGAATCGATGACAACGGGTGTCACTTTCGGACGGCCTCCGATTACGTAAATCGCTGAAAACACATTAGATGGCGATTTGCCACGGGGTGGCCAGGGACTTGCTCCCTCATTGGGCGGGCTGAGGACACCAAACCTCACCTCCTCCTTTCGCCCCCCGGGCGGCCCCACCCCGACCCGGGGCTTTTTTTTGGGCGCCAAAGAGGGAGGTTTGGTTCCCCGGCCCACCTTCCCGTGCGAACCTGGCGACTCGCCGACGCTTGGCGGGCGCGCGGTATCGTCGCGGCGATGCGGGTCCTCGCCGGGGACATCGGAGGCACGAAGACCGCGGTCGCGATTGCGGAGATCGACGACCGTCGCATCCGGCTGCGGCGCCACAAGACCTATCCCAGCGCCCAGTGGCCTTCGCTCGAGGCCGTCGTCGGCGACTTTCTCGGCACCGAAGCGCCGCCCCGCGTCGCGGGGTTCGGCGTGGCGGGCGCCGTCGTCCGCGGCCGCGCGCAGATCACGCACCTGCCCTGGATCGTGGAGGAGCGCCGTCTCTCCCGGAGGCTTCGGATTCCCGCCGTGACGCTCCTCAACGACTTCGTGGCGCAGGCGCTGGGCATCTCCTACGTTTCCCCGCGCGGCCTGGTGACGCTGCGTCGCGGGAGTCCTGAGCGCGGCGGTCCGATCGCGGTGCTCGGCGCCGGAACCGGACTCGGCCAGGCGGCGCTGATCCCGTGTGGAACCGGTATGACGGTCGCGGCCTCCGAGGCCGGACACGTCGAGTACGGTCCCCGCGACGCGACCGAGGACCGGCTGGTCGCCTTCGTGCGGGGGCGTGCGGGCCGCGCGACGCGCGAGCAGTTTCTCTCCGGCCGCGGGCTGAAGAACCTCTACGACTTCCTGCGCGAGGACGGCTTCGCGGCGGAAGATCCCGCGGTCGCGGCCGAGATCGCGGCGTCGCCGGACCCCGCCCCGGTGATCGCGGTCCGGGGACTGGAGGGGAGCGATCGACTCTGCGTCCGTGTGCTGGAGATGTTCTCTTCCATCTACGGCTCGGAGGCCGCAAACACCGGGATCCAGTACCGTGCGACCGGAGGCGTGGACATCAGCGGGGGGATTGCCGGAAAGATCCTTCCCGCGATCCGCCGCGGCCCCTTCCTGCAAGCCTTCCTGGAGAAGCCGCCCATGGAGGAGCTGGTGTCGAAGATGCGCGTTCGCGTCGTCGTGGAGCCCCGAGTCGGGACCTTCGGCGCGGCGGCGGCCGCCTATCGGATGACGGTCACGGAGACCAGGCGGTTCTCCACATTGAAGACCAGGTCGCGGCGCAGGCGCGAATAGGTCCAGCGCTCGAAGTCCAGATCCTTGTCCCGGAACGGCGTGACCTTGTCGGGAGCTCCGATCAGGTCACGGACCTCTCCCTTGAGCATCCCTTCCCGCAGCGTGCCGATGTTGGCCTCCTGCTGCGACGCGATGGACTCCGCGGACTCCTCGGTGACGCGATTGCGCTCGTCGCCCTTGACCGCGGCCTTGGTTCCGAAGATCGGCCGCGTGAGGGAGTCCACGATTCCCGAGAGGGTGGGACGGTCCTTGTAAATCCACCAGGCGAACGCGACGACCGCGGCGAACAGGAGCAGCCTTCGAAACTTCCGTCCGCTCATCGGATGGAAGTGTACGCCCGGGAAGACCTATCGCCGGACGTTGAGTGTCTTGATCTCCTGCATCTCTTCGAAGGCGTGATTGGCGCGGCGCGCGAGCTCCTCGATCTTGTGCAGGCAGCTCTCGCGCTGGCCGGGGAGGGCGGTCCACACGATCTCCGCCGCGGAGAAGATGGCCTGATCGAGCGACGCCTCGTTCTCCGAGAGCCCCAGCGTGGTCTCTTCGCGGATCATCATCCGCCGCGCATGGCGCAGGGCCTCGAGCTCTTCGAGACCGTCGGCGTGCACGCGGAATCGCATCGTCACCGACTCTTCGGAATCCGGGTTGGGCAGGAGCGCGGAGCTGCCCTCGGAGGGCAGGCCGGCATTCGACTCCGACCCCGGAACGAGGCGGATCGCGTCCATGGGGACACAGCTACGCGAACCTCGTGCCCGTGCCGACAAACCGCGGAAACCCCAGAGCGGAGTAGCTTTGGGCACGCCCGGCCTCGCCCGCACCGGCCCCAACGGCCGGAAAGCGTTACCAACGGTAACGCTTCGCGGCTCGGTCATAATGCGCGCCTTCGTGGGAGGTGTCATGGCGGATCGCCCCGTCCCCGTCACGGTGGCCCATGGCGACGGAATCGGCCCGGAGATCATGGAGGCGACCCTGCGGATCCTGACCGCCGCCGGAGCCCGTCTCGCTCCGGAAGTCATCGAGATCGGCGAGAAGGTCTACACGCGAGGCAACACCGCCGGGATCGAGCCTTCCGCCTGGGATTCGCTGCGCCGCACGCGCGTCTTCCTGAAGGCCCCGATCACGACGCCTCAGGGGGGCGGGTTCAAGAGCCTCAACGTCACGACGCGAAAGACGCTCGGGCTGTACGCCAACGTGCGTCCCTGCGTCTCCTATCACCCCTTCGTCGACACGAAGCATCCCGGGATGGACGTGGTCATCGTTCGGGAGAACGAGGAAGATCTCTACGCCGGCATCGAGTATCGGCTCACCCCGAACGTGATGCAGTGCCTGAAGCTGATCACGCGCCCGGGCTGCGAAAAGATCGTTCGGTACGCCTTCGAATACGCACGCGCCAACGGCCGCAAGAAGGTCACCTGCTTCACCAAAGACAACATCATGAAGCTGACCGACGGCCTCTTCCACAAGGTCTTCGACGAGATTTCCACCGAGTACCCGGAGATCGAGAAGGAGCACTGGATCGTCGACATCGGCGCGGCAAAGCTCGCCGACACGCCCGAGGCGTTCGATGTCATCGTCATGCCGAATCTCTACGGCGACATCCTCTCCGACGTCGCCGCGCAGATCGCCGGCTCCGTCGGCCTCGCCGGATCGGCAAACATCGGCGAGGCGTGCGCGATGTTCGAGGCCATCCACGGCTCCGCGCCGCGGCGCGCCGGGCAGAACCTCGCGAATCCCTCGGGGCTGTTGCTGGCCGGCGTGATGATGCTCGTCCACATCGGTCAGACCGAAGAGGCGCAGCGCGTGCACAACGCGTGGCTGACCGCGATCGAGGACGGCATCCACACCTACGACATCTACAAGGAGGGGGTCAGCAAAGAGAAGGTCGGCACCCGGGAGTTCGCCGACGCCGTCATCGCACGGCTCTCTCGCGAGCCCAAGAGCCTCAAGCCGATCTCCTACGCCGGCGGCGCCAAGGGCGTCCCGGCCGGGAAGTCTTCGGCGCCCGCGCCGGAGGTCCACCAGGAGCTGGTCGGCGTGGATGTGTTCGTCGGAACGGGTAAGGCGGAGGAGACGGCGCTGATCCAGGCTCTCCAGTCGATCGCGTCCCCGGATCTGAAGCTGACGCTCGTCACGAGCCGCGGCGTCAAGATCTGGCCCGACGGGCATCCCGAGACGATGCGCGTCGACGAGGCCCGTTGCCGCTTCCTGCCGGCCGCCGGCGGGCCGCTCGCGCAGGGACGGGTGGTTCAGCTGCTCTCCCGGCTCGATTCCGCCGGGCTGATCTTCTGCAAGATCGAGAACCTGTACAACTTCAACGGTGAGCGCGGCTACTCGCTCGGGCAGGGAGAGTAGGGCCTCGCCGTAGAATCCGGGCCGGCGAGTCCAAGGGTGGACCGCCCGCATCCCGAGAGGAGTGTCCCGTGATCCGACGGCTGGCTGTGTCCCTGACGTTGCTCTTGTCCGTGGCGGCATCCGCGCAGCAGATCCCCGAAAGCGTCCCGATCTCGCTCGAGGAGGCGACGCGGCGCGCGCTGGAGAAGAACTTCGACATCACGCTGGAGCGCGAGACGCTCCTGCAGGCGCGGGAAGCCACGCGGGGAACGCGCGGCGTCTACGATCCGTTCCTCTCGATCGACCTGCTGTACCGTCAGCACACGGATCCCGTGAACTCCTCCTTCTCCGGCGCACCCGACGGAGACCTCGCGCCCGAACAGAAAGGCTTCTCGCTGGACGCGAACCTGGCCCAGTACCTCCCCACGGGCGGGCTCGTCTCGGTCGGCGGCTCCGCCTCGCGTCAGGAGACCAACAGCATCTTCACCCCCCTCTCTCCGGCCTACTACACGGGACTGGGCGTGGACTTCCGCCAGCCGTTTCTTCGCGACTTCCACTCCGACCCCAACCGCCGCGCGATCCGCGTCGCCGACGCGCGGCTGGAGGGGGAGCGGGCGCGACTCTCGAGCACCGTCGCCAACACGATCGCGACGGTCGAGGCGCAGTATTGGACGCTGCTGGCCTTCCGGCGCGGCGTCGAGGTGCTGGAGAGCTCGGTCTCGCTCGCCGATCGCCAGCTCGAGGAGACCAAGGTTCGCGTCGACGCCGGCGTGCTGGCGCGCACCGACATCGCCCAGCCGACCGCGGAGCTGGAGCGGCGGCGTGGGGACTTGGCCCGCGCCCGCGAGCAGGTGCTCCGCTCCGAAAACGCGCTGAAATCCTCCATCCTCCTGGACCCGCGCGACCCGCTCTGGACCAAGCGTCTCGTTCCCAGCGACACGCCTCCGGCCCAGCGCCCCGCAGCGGATCTCGCGCAGGCGGTCGAAGACGGATTGGCCCGCCGTCCGGAGCTCGCCGAGGCGCGTGCCGGTGTGGAGATCGCCGCGGCGGATTTGGAGCTCGCCCAATCCGAAGTCCTGCCGCGGCTCGACCTCGTCGCCGGCTACGGCAGCCGCGGAATGGCGGGGCGCCTGAACCCGAGTTTCGATTCGCCGTTCGGCCCGTACGCGATTCCCCCGCAGCTCGACGGCGGCATGGGGCAGTCCTGGAACACGCTCTTCGACCAGGAGTTCCCCGACGCGCGCATCGGCGTGTCCTTCTCGATTCCGCTCGGCAACCGCCAGGCGGAGGCGGCGCTCGCGACCGCGCGGTCGCTGGAGAGGCAGGCCAAGCTCTCGGAGACAGAGCTCGAGCAGCGCATCGTCGCCGAGGTTCAGAACGCCTACGGCGCTCTCGAGACCGCGCGCCAGCGCGTCGCCGCGACGCGCGCCGCGCGGGAGGCCGCGGAGACCCAGCTCTTCGCGGAGCAGGAGCGCTTCGGCGTGGGTCTCTCGACCAACTTCTTCGTCCTGACGCGCCAGAACGATTTGACCAGCGCCAGGGTCGACGAGATCCAGGCGATCCTGGACTTCACACGCGCCGAGACGGAGCTCGCGCGCGCGACCGGCATGATCCTGGACACGCGCAAGGTCGACGTCGTGCCGCTGGAGGAACCTCCCGGGGAAGTTGTCTCGAATATGCCCGAAGACTCGACCCCGCGGCCTCGATCCTGAAGTTCGCCGGCCGGGGAGCGAAGGCGACGTGGCTGGCACGGAGAGTGAACCCTCCTGTCGCGCCGGCGTGCGTCGGGCACGCCGCGTATCTACAGGAGGAATCATGAATTCCACGACCGAACGGCGAACGCTCTCGTCGACCTCTCTCGTCGGCGACGGAGTGCGGAATCCGGCGGGCGAAGACCTCGGGAAGATCAAGGATCTGATGATCGACCTGCCCACCGGCCGCGTCGCCTATACCGTGCTGGACTTCGGCGGCCTGCTCGGGCTGGGAAACAAGCTTTTCGCGGTTCCCTGGTCCGCCTTCCGCCTCGACGAGGACAAGCACGAGTTCATCCTGGATGTGCCCAAGGACATCCTGAAGGGCGCTCCGGGATTCGACAAAGACAACTGGCCGGACATGACCGACCGTGAGTGGGGCCGGCGCGTCCACGAGTATTACGGCCAGAAGGTCTACTGGGAGTAGCGGCGACGCGGCAGCTTCGGCGGCCGCGGTCCGTGGAGGGTTGAGCCCGCGACGGGCGCATAGGGAAGCTCGATGTTCTCTCGCGCGCGCCGCAGCATCAGCCCTCCACGGCTCATGTCCCCTCGCCCGACGAAGTCCGGAGGAAACACCAGACGCGGTCCGACCGTCTCGAGCAGGGGCTCGATGTACTTGCCGCTGGCGACACTCCCAAGAAGAACGAACTCCAGGTCCCGGCGTTCGGCCGCCAGGATCCGGCGCACATCGCGCAACAGCGGCCGGACATAGCGGGGATCCCTCGGATCGATCGACCCTTCCGAGAACCGACAGAGCATCGCGTGGGTCACGCGGGCCTCGAGCGGCAGGAGACCGGCGTTGGGCGTGATGACCCAGGCCCCCGGAAGAGCGCCAACCGGTCGGGCGAAGCGATTCGCATACGCGGCCTTGCCACGGAAGTACAGCCCCGACAGGAACGTGAAGACCTCCCCGATCGGCGCTCCGGAACGCGCGCGCAGGCGGCGTGCGAGGTCGAAACGCGCCTGTGGCCGCAGCAGCATGGCGGCGCGTTTGCCGCCGAGGCTCGCCGGCGAGAGCAGGAAGATCCGGGGCGCGGGCGGTGGAGGGGAAAGGATCAGGAGCTCCAGATCAGCCGCGGTGAGGGGTTAGGTGGGTGGGGGCGCGGAGCCGCGGGAGCCGCGCGGTCCCCGCTTCCAGCGGGAAAGCTTCAAGTCCAGAGCGACCAGGCAGACCGCGTGCGCCCTCGTCCGTCCCGTCGCGGAAACCGTGAGGATCTTCTCGGAGCGGCCGCCGCCTTCGCTCGCGCGGCGGGCGCCCGCGCGGAAGCAGTCACACCGAAATCCCCCCGCGATCTCTTCGACGTCGTAGGTCCAGCCCGGACGCATCGCGCGACGCAGGGCGGTGGAGGCGATATCGGGATCCGTGGAATACGGGGGCACCCGGCCGCCCGCGCGGCGCTCGAGCACCACGGATTCGACCAGCCCATCGAGCCGCTGGCCAGGCTCCATGACCATGGGTTCCCCGAGAAAAGGCTCCGCGGCTATGTTTGACCTGGCGGACCGCCCAAGTCAATCGAGAAGAGCCTCAGGACACGGAACCCCCGTCGCCGGCCGCGATGTCGAGGTGGTTCTGCACGTTACGCACCCCCCGCAGCCTCCCGACCGCGTGGACGAGGCGCTCCGCTTCCAGGGCCGGAAGCCTCCCGAGCAGCTCGACGTCCCCCTGGTCGACCGACACCTCGACGGCGCCTGGGTCCTTCACCAGCCGGCCCAGCCGTGCCCGGATCCGCTCCGCCAGCACGTCGTCGGTCAGCGCCTTGGGAGCGCGGCGAGTCTTTGCCGCCACGCCCGTCAAGCGGTTGCTCCAATCCCTGGCGGTCTGTCCCGCCTTCTTCCCCACGACGTGGCCCGCCCGAACGAACCGGTCGCGGATCATCGCGCGCCGGCGCCGGCCGGTCGCGGGATCCAGCAGGTACATCAGCCCGGCGCCCGCCAGCAGGCTCATCCAGACTCGAGTCGACTTCCCTTTCGCCGAACCATTCCGGAAACGGTGCATGTCGTAAACCTCCGCCGGAGCCGCTGCAAGCAGCGGACCTCGGCAGTGCGGCCCGGGCGGCGGCACGCAACTTGAAGGCGACCCAGGCGAGGAACACGCCATGACCGACCCCGCAGCCCCCGAAAGCCCCGAACCGCAGCGCGTCACCGACGAGGAGCGCGCCCGCCAAGACCCGCGCGCACAAGCCGACGGAAATCCCGGGACCGAGCCCCCCGCCACCGGCTCCCCCTCCGAGTCGATCGAGCGCAAGCACTGACGCAAACCCGCGAGCGCAACTCCCGCGACCTGCGGGCCGCCGGACAACTGCTCACCGGAGATCTCCATGACGACCACCACCCTTCCCGCCGGCAGCCGCTGGGCCCAGAGACTCGCGTTTCTGCTCGCGACGTTCCTCGTGCTCGCCCTGATGGGCTGACGGCGCGCCCGCTAGGCCTCGTCTTTCCGCACGACGCTGATCCTCCCGTCGCGCTCCACGGTCGCGAGCCGAACGAGCCGCGGGTCCTCGAGTCCCTTCTTGCGCAGCTCCGCCATCAGCTCCTCGTCCGTGATCGATTCACGGCGAAGCGCCGCGCGAAGGATGCGCCCGTCACGGATCACGGGTGTCGGGGACCCCTCGAGAAGACGCCGCATCGTACGGGAGGCATACGTCAGCCGCCCCACCGCCACCGAGACGCCGATCAGACAGGCGGCCGCGAACAGCGACGCACCGAGCGATGTGTCCTGGCGCGTCAGGGCGGGGCTGACGGTTTCTGAGAGGACCAGCATCGAGAGAAACTCCATCGGCGAGAGCTCCCCCACTTCCCGCTTCCCCGAGAGCCTGGTCATCAGCAGGAGCGCCGCGTAGATGACGAGAACGCGGAGCAGGATCTCCAGCAGCGGCGTCTTCGGGAGAAACACCGAGGCTTCCCCTAGGCCGCGCCTCTCCGGCGCGCCGTCCGCCGCGGAGCCTTCTCCCGCGTCTTCGCCACGCTGCGCCGGAGCGCCTCCATCAAGTCCACGACGTTGTCGGCGCCCTCGGCGGCTTCCGCCTCCGCCTCGGCGAGGCCGAAGGTGGGCTTCGCGGAGAGCAGCTTCCGCAGCGCCTTCTCGTAGTCGTCGGGGTGCGCCGCCGGATCCCAGTCCTCCTCCGACATCTGGTCGATCAGCGACTTCGCGAGCTTCACCTCGCTCGGGCGTGCCGAGGTCTTCGGGATCTTGATCTCGGAAGGGTTGCGCAGCTCGTCGAAGGTGCGCAGCGCCTCGAGCGCGATCACCCTGGGTCCTCCGATCAGTGCTCCCAGAACCGGCCGGGTCCGCAGGAAAAAGCGCACGATGCCGACGCGCCCCGCCTCCTGCAGGGCGTCGCGGAGGAGGACATAGGCCTTCTCCCCGCCCTTCCCGGGCGCGAGGTAGTAGGGGTTGTCGAAGGAAAGCGGATTCAAGGCTCCAAACGGCACGAACTGGAGCACGTCGATCGTCCGCGACCCTTTGCCCATCTCCGATTTCACGCCCTCCAGCGCCTCCTGCTCGACGATCGAGTAGCGGCCCTTGGAGATCTCGAATCCGCGCACGATCTCCGAGGCGGGAACCTCCTTGTCCTCCTTGCTGCAGAACTTCTTGTACTTGATCGGCGACTTGTCCTTCTTGTGGAGCTGCCGGAAGGACACGCGCTCGGAGGCCTCGACCGCGGAGTGCAGGGAGACCGGGATCGTCACGAGCCCGAACCCGATCGTGCCGGACCAGATCGCTCTCATGCCGACCTCTTCTCCTTGTGGCGGCGCTCCGCCTCTTCGATCGAATGCGTGCGCGCCGGATCGGCTTCGCTCGCCGCGAGCTCCGCCAGCCGCTTGTAGTGCTCGTGCAGGATCCGGATGTCTCTCTCGGACAGCGACTCGACGTCGATGAGCCGGTTGCTGCTGCCCTTCACGGCCGCGACGAGCTCGTTCAACTTCAGGTGCATCGCGCGCGAGTCCTTGTTCTGCTGGCGTTGGATCAGGAAGACCATCAGGAAGGTGACGATGGTCGTGCCGGTGTTGATCACGAGCTGCCAGGTATCGGAGAACCCGAACAGAGGTCCCGTGAGCGCCCAGGCCAGGACGACCGCCAGCGCGAAGACGAATCCGTAGGTGCCGCCGGCGACATCCGTCACGCCGCGCGAAAATCGCTCGGCCCAGGTCTCGCGCTTGGTCGCGTGGCCCGGAAGGGGCTTGGCGCGGGACCGCGTCGCTGCGGCCGGGCGACTCATCGGCGCGGCGGCGGCGAGGCAACCGGCTCGTCGACTCCGACCCGCCCCTTGAAGACCAGCTCGCCGCCGAACCATCCGCCCAGCCCGAGGATCGCGAAGGCAAGGTAGGACAGCGTCCGTCCCGTTCCAAGCCGCAGGGGATCGGCGCGCAGGAGCCAGCTTGCGGCGTAGAGGCCGACCGCCAGGACGTTGACGATCAAATGCAAGGTGGCGGTCCGGCGCGCGCCCTCCCCGAGCGGGAGCGCGAGGTAGTCCACGAGACCCACGACCGCCGCGAGCAGAGCCGTCACGATCCCCACGCCGATCGCGAACCGCGCGATCGTCGGTCCGTCCACGAGCCCCGCGAACGCGGAGGCGAGGTCGGCGATCAGCGCGAGCGTGAACGCGCCGATGGGGAGAGCGACCAGAATGGGATGGAGGGGATGTCCGGCGACGTGCACCTTGCTGCGCATGTTTTCTCCTGTATGAGGCCGCAGCGAAAAACGTGCCAGAAAAGGGCGGCGCCGGCTTGTGCCGTCACCGCCTTCGAAAAGTCGCGACGCTCGACGAGCTAGGAAGAGGAACCCGTCGACTTCGTCGAAGTCGCGCTCGAAGCGCCCGTCCGAGACGATCCCGAACGACCGCTCGAGGATGCCGAACCGCTCGTGTCGAAGCCGTTGCCGACGCGCAGGCGGTTGTGCACCTGTTTGACTCCGGGGAGATCCTCGATCAAGTCCTCGGCCAGGCGCTTGGCGAAACGGTCGGACACCGTTCCCGTCAGCGTGACCTCGCCCGAGGAAACCTGAACCTCGATCTCCGACGCGTCGAGCTCCCCCTCCCTTTCGAGCAGATCGCTGACGTCCTCCTTGATCCGGTCATCCGAGCGCTGGTAGCCCTTCGGGCCCTTGCCCGAGAAGCGCCCGCGCTCCCCGACCGCGCGCCAGCTGTGGCCGCTGCCGACCGATCCTCGCGAGGGGTCGCCGAAGAACTCGCCTCGGGACTCGAATCCGCGATTGGACCCGTAACCGGATTCATCGAGGGATCCATAACCCGTCCCGTAGTTCTCGCCGCCACGCGGCGAGCCCTCATAGCCGTAGTCCCCACCCATTCGGGTCATCGACCCGTAGGAGCCCTGCGAGCCGCGGCCTCGCCAGCCCTCACCGCTCCAACCCTCACGCCGCCCTCCGGAGGCTTCCCTGCCGCCGCGGTAGCGCGGCTCCCAGCCCAGATTCCGACTCTGCGACTCGTCGCCATAACCGCGGCCCGGAAAATCGCCGAAGCCCTCGCGGCCGCCGCTCTGCTCGCGGTCCTCGCCGAGGCCCCGCTCCTCGCGCTCCTCCGCTCCGCCTCGGAAAGACTCGCGCTCCCGCCGGAATTCGCCGGAACGCTCGCCGTACCGCTCGCTGTAAGCCCGCTGGCCTTCGTTCTCGGTCCGGAAACGGTCGTCGTCTCGTCCGCTCTCGCTCGATCGGCCGTATCGCCCCGACGAGCGGGAATCGCGCTCACTCCGATAACGATCGAAGCTCATGACTTCCTCCAGGATGGATTGAGAGAGACCCAAGTGTCTCGGGCGATCGAGACTTTCAAGGTGCATGCCGTCGGAGAATTCAGGGGAAGGAACTCGCGGGCCTGGCTATCCGACCAGCAGCTTGGCGCGGGTCTTCGCCCAGCCGCAGAGATTGCAGAAGCGCTTCAGCGCACCGCGGCCGCCAGGAATCGGCTGGCCGCAATCCTCGCAGCGGTCGGGGCGCGACAGTGTCCCGTCGGGCGTGCGCGCCCACCAGTAGCGCGGCAACCGCAGGTTCGAGGTCGCGCGCGCGACGGCGAGAGCGCGTGTGCGGCCGGAGCCGGTCGCGAGACGCGACTCCCGAGTCGTCCAGGTGCAGTGCCACTCGCCCCCTTCGCGCTGGACCTCACAGCGGTAGCCTGCCCGTTCGAGCCGACGGATCAGCGTGCGCGACGCCTCGTCGCACGACGAATACGACGGGCATTCGGGGCCTGGGCGGCCGAGCCGAGTCCAGACGGACCGGTCGAGCCGCTCACCCGCTGCCGGAGCCAAAGCCATCCCGCGACCTCCGAAGGAAAAAAGAGGCCGGCCGCGAACGGCCGGCCCCGGGAGACCGACGGCGCTAGGGCGTCGCCGGAGACTTCACCATGAGGTTGTTGTTGACCTTCTTGACGCCGGAGACCGTCGAGGCCTCGCGCGCGGCCTCTGCCTTGACTTGCGCGTTGGGAACCTCGCCCGCGAGCGTCACGACTCCGTTGGTGACGTTGACGTCGATGTTGGTGATGTTCGAGAACCGGTCGGCGGTCAGCTTGGCCTTCACCGCCGCGTGGATCCCGGCGTCGTCGACCTGGGTCTCGACCGGCTGGGTCGTCGAGCAGGCCGCGCCCGCGATGGCCAGCATCGCGACGAGCGCCAGGGCTGCGAATCGGAACAACGGGATGCGCTTCATGTCACTCCTCCTCAAAATTGCGATGGTTTCTGCGACGCAACCTCGGCGGGTTGCGAGATCTCTTTCACGACTTCGCCGGCGATCGTCTCGGGAGCCCGGCGGGCGACATCCGCCTGGGCGATGATCCCGACGCACAGGCCCTTGTCCCCGACGACGAGGAGCCGACGAATCTGCCGCCTCTCCATGCGCTCGCAGCACTCCTCGAACGTCGCCTGCTCGCTCACGGACTCCACGGGCTGCGTCATGACGTCCGAAACCTGCGAGGCCGACGGGTCGAGACCCTCGGCCACGCCGCGGCAGACGATGTCGCGGTCCGTCAGGATGCCGACGGCGCGACCGTGCTCGACGACCGGGATGGCCCCGCAGTCGTTGTCGGCCATCATGCGCGCCGCCTCGACCAGCGTCGCTCGCGGCCCGCAACAGACCGGCGCCTGCGTCATCACGTCCCGCGCATTCATGTCGGCTCCTTCTCGTCTTTCTCGTCTTTCTCGTCTTCGGCGCGCGCGCGCCGCGCCGAACGATCAGGAAAGAGCAACCCCCGTGCCAGTCGCAAGGCGTCGGCAAAGCGCAGAAAACAAAAGAGGCCGCGCGTGGGCGCGGCCCCTCTCACGCGGATTCGAAGGCCCGACTAAGAGGCGAGCCGCCGTGCTCCGGCGAGACCCAACAGCAGGAAGACCAGGAACAGGACGAGGAAGATCGCCGCGAAGATCTTCGCGATCGCGAAAGACGCTCCGGCGACGCCCGTGAAGCCCAGCAAGGCCGCCACGAGCCCGATTGCCAGGAAGATCAACGCCAACTTCAGCATGTCTGTACCTCCGTCTTGGCCATCATGCGAACAACGTGCCGCCGTCCGATTCGATCGCCGCGAGGGCCGCTTGCAGCTCTTCGCCGGAGGAAAACCGCTCCTCGCGATCCTTCGCGAGGCAGCGGCACACGAGGCCGGCGACGGAATCGGAAAGCTCCGGGCAGAGCTCGGTCACAGGTTCGGGATCGGACTTCTCGATCGCGTGGAAGACATCCGAGAGGCGCTCCCCCGGGAACGCGCGGCGGTACGTCAGCAGCTCGAAGGCGACCGCGCCGAAGGAGAAGACGTCGGTCCGGGAGTCGACGGGCTCGCCGCGCAGCTGCTCCGGGGACATGTAGGCGACGCTGCCCACCGTCAGGCCGGGCTTCGTCAGATTCTCGGATCCCATTCGCCGGGCGATCCCGAAGTCCAGGATCTTGGCCCGTCCGTCCTCGAGCCGGCGGATGTTGGCAGGCTTGATGTCGCGGTGGATCACGCCGCGAGAGTGCGCGTGCGCCATCCCTTCGGCGATATCGCGCAGGATCTCGAGCTTCTCCGACGGCGGGAGCGGCTCCCGGCGCTCGATCACGCGGTCCAGGTCCTCTCCCCCGAGGAACTCCTGGACGAGAAAGAGCGTGCCCTCCTCGTCGCAGAGGTCGTGGATCGTCACGATCCGCGGGTGGTGCAGGCCGGCGGCCATGCGAGCCTCCCGCTCGAACCGCGCCCGCACGGTCGGCTCGTCCGCCTCGCAGGTCTTCACCGCGACTTCCCTCGACAGAACGGGGTCGTAGGCCCGGAAGACCGTCCCGAAGCTGCCGCTCCCGATTTTTTCCCGGATTTCGTAGCGTCCCAGGGTCGGGGGGGGCGACTTGCGCATTGGCGAAGCGGGCGCCCCGAGCGCCCGCACCGGCGAAGGCGCGTCGCCGCGCGCAAAGAAGTAGTTCAGTACCGAGGAGACCACACCGGGCTCCATTGCAAGCGCCGCGCCACACGTCGCTTCCGCTCGCTCGGGATCTGCCTCCGGCACCGGCGTGCGGCTCGGCCGGGTGCGGCCTCGACCGCCCGCCTGATCCCTCGACTCGCTCCCGCGACCGCGGCGCGAGGCTCCTCCGAGGGCGGAGACTCCTCGCGCCGCGAGCTCCTGAAACACGGCCGCGAGACTTCTTGAGGCCGCCTGGCCCCAGTTCGCGGCGCGCGAAGTCTCCCGAAGTCACCGAGGGAGGAGGCGCGCGCCGCGGGAGCGAGCGCGCAGTGGCAGGGCTCAGGCTTGCGGTCGAGTCTGCATCCAGACGAGCCGCAAGCCGGTGGCGCAGAACAGGTCCCGCGTCAGCGGGACCGACCGACTGCGCCAGAGCCCGAACGAGCGTTCGCGACGGTCACAGCTGGGACCGCAGAAGCGAGGCGGCCTTCTCGGCGAGCTTTTCCGTCCAGGGGCGCTGGACCCACTGCTCGAGCGTGACCGGGCGCGAGGCGGCCTTGTCGCGGTCGAAGATCGCGACCTGTTCTCGCGCGAACAGCGGGTCATAAACGTTCAGATTCGCTTCGTCGTTGAGCCGGAAGGAGCGCTCGTCGAAGTTCGTCGACCCGACGGAAACCCAGGCATCGTCCACGATCATGACCTTGCAGTGGTACATCGTCGGCTGGTACTCGTAGATCCCCGCGCCCGCCGCGAGGAGCTCTCCCCAGAGCGCCCGGGACGCCTTTCGGACCAACTCGGTATCGGTGTGCGTTCCCGGGACGATGATCTCGACCGAGACCCCGCGTCGGAGGGCCTCGATCAGCGCGCGGACAGAAAGATCGTCCGGCACGAAGTAGGAGTTCGCGATTCGAATCGATTTTCGCGCGTCCGCGATCGACATCAGGTACATCAACCGGACGCTCTCGGCGCCTCCGCGCGAGGAGCTGCGAAACATCTGCGCGAGCGATTCCCCCGCCGCCGGGATCGGCGGGAAATAGTCGTTGCCATGCAACAGCTCCCCGCGCGTCTTGAGCCAGTTGTCCAGGAACGTTGCCTGCATCTGGGCGACGACCGGCCCCTCCACGCGGAAGTGCGCCTCGCGCCAATGATCCGGGTCCTGCGCATGCCCCAGCCACTTGTCGGCGATCCCAACGCCACCGGTGAAGCCGACCACGCCGTCCACGACCAGCGTCTTGCGGTGTGTGCGATGGTTGAGCCGGTCCAGCGTGTACCAGTGAATCGGGTGATAGCGCTCGATCTGAACTCCCGCCGCCTCCATGCGCCCCAGAAGCGAGGCGTCCATGCGCCCGCTGCCGACCCAGTCGATCAGCAGGTGGACCCGAACCCCGGCGCGCGCCCGATCGGTCAGCGCCTCGGTGAAGGCCTCCCCCACCTCGCCGGACCAGTAGATGTAGGTCTCGAAGGTGATCGTCTTTTGCGCCCCGCGGATCGCCGCGAGCATCGACGGAAAGATCTCGTCGCCGTTGGAAAGCGTCTCGATCTTGTTGCCGTCCACGAGCGGGGGCCCCAGCAGGTTGCCCAACTCGTGAAAGAAGCCGGGGGTCCCGACGGCGTGGTAGGACACCAGGGGCTTCGTGATTTTCTTCTCGGCGGCGGAGAGGTTCTGCAGGATCAGGACCGCCGCGAGTGTCGCGAGCGCGGCGAGGACCGCGGCCGTGACGACGCGACGTCGGCGGGTCGCGGCCATGGACGGATTTCAGCGGGAGGCGCTGGCGGCGTCGCCCACGAGATTCGGCTTGCGCACCGGCGGTTGCCGATTCTCCTGATCGAGCGTCGGTCGGCGGTCAACTTCGAAATCCGGCAAGCGAACGGGACGTCCCGACGAGGCCGATTCGCGCAGCGCCTCGACGACCCGGACGTCGGCGAGACCCTCACGCCCCGACGGCGCCGGGTCCTTTCCCGAGAGCACGGCGTCGGAGAAGTGCAGGATCTCCGGCGCGAACTGGTCCCGCTTCCCGTATCGGCGCGTCGAGATTTGGCCGTCGATTCGCGCACGCCAACCCAGGCCCTGCGCGTATTCGAACGCCGGATCGACTCGGAGATCGCCCTTCGTTCCGACGACGTGGTACCAGCCCGTGTCCGCGGCGCCGAAAGAGCACGTGAAGGAGGCCAGACGATCTCCCGGAAAGCGCAGCGTCGCGGCGACCATCTCGGGCGTCTGCTCGAAGCGCCTGTCCTTGCGGCTCGCGCGGGCGGCGTAGACTTCGAAGGGCTCGGCGCGGAAGAGGGCACGCGCCGCGTTGGTGCAGTAGACCCCGATGTCGTAGAGCGGCCCGCCCCCCTTCTCCTCGGGAAGGAGGCGGATGTTGCCCGCGCGGACATCCATCGAGAAGCCGGAGAGAAAAAAGCGCGGCTCTCCGAGCTTCCGGGAGCGGACGAGCTCGATCGCCGAGAGGTTCGCCCGTTCGAAATGGAGCCGGTAGGCGGTCATCAGGCGCACCCCCGCGGTCTGTGCCGCCTCGATCATTTCTTGCGCGTCGCGCGCGGTGACCGCGAGAGGCTTCTCGCACAGGACATGGGCGCCGCCGCGCGCCGCAGCCGTCACCCAGTCGCGGTGCAGGTGATTGGGAAGACAGATGTAGACGGCGTCGAAGACCCTCTCTTGCAACGCGTCTCCGAACTGCTCGTAGCGGTAGGTGTTGGGCACGCGAAACCGCCGGGCGAGCGTGCGCATCTTGCGTGGGTCGTCGGACACGAGCGCGGTCAGCTGCGAGTTGCGCCGCGCGTGCGCGAAGGCGGGCAGGACCGCGGCCTGGGCGATGTGTCCCAGTCCGACGACGGCGTAACGCACCCGACGCGGGGTGCTTCGCGGGGAAGGCATCGGGCCTCCGAACGGGATTAGGAAGCGCGAGGGAATGAGAGGGGCGGGCCCATCAAGCCGCGGGCCCGCCCCCTCGCACTAGACGGGCCGGCGTCCCTGGATCACGCGAATCAGCACGACGACGATCGCGATGACCAGCAGGATGTGAACGAAACCGCCGAGGGTGTACCCCGTCACGAGGCCCAGCAGCCAGAGGATCAAGAGGATTACGAAGATAGTCCAGAGCATCGGTCCTTCCTCCTTGAATCGCGTCCGGCCGGAGGGCCGGTCACGAACCTGTCACAGCAGGATGCGTGCCAGTGATCATCGTCGACGTCGGACGGCGGCGCGCGGCGTGGACCGGGTCTTGGCGGAGACGGCCTTCGGCTTCGCGGCCGCCGCCGCGGGAGCGGCGGCGGAGGCATCGCCGAGCAGCGTCTCCACGAT
Organism: Thermoanaerobaculia bacterium; assembly: GCA_036557025.1. GTDB lineage: Bacteria > Acidobacteriota > Thermoanaerobaculia > UBA5066 > Gp7-AA6 > DATBIJ01. The sequence goes on from DATBIJ010000154.1 coordinate 21,689, forward strand.
CGAGGCCGGTATCGTGTCGGACTCCGCGAGGATGTAGGCGCGATGAACGACGTTGCGCAGCTCGCGGACGTTGCCCGGCCAGGGGTGACGCTTCAAGGCCTCGAGCGCCTCCTCCTCCCAACCGGTAACGCCCTGTTTCTCCTGCGCCTCGATCAGCCTCCGGAAATGCTCTGCCAGCAGCGGCACGTCCTCGGCGTGCTCGGCGAGCGTCGGGAGCCGGATCGGGAACACGTTGAGCCGGTAGAAGAGGTCCTCGCGGAGCTTGCCGTCCGCGATCGCGCTCTTCGGCTCCCGGTTCGTGGCCGAGATCAGGCGCACGTCGACCCTCATCTCCTGGGTCCCGCCGATGCGCCGCACCGTGCGGTCCTCGAGGACACGCAGCAGCTTCACCTGAAGCTCGGCGCTCATCTCCGTGATCTCGTCCAGGAAGAGCGTTCCGCCATTGGCCTCTTCGAAGAAGCCGACACGCCGGCGGTCGGCGCCGGTAAATGCGCCGCGCTCGTGGCCGAACAGCTCGCTCTCGATCAACGTCGGCGAGATGGCGCCGCAGTTGAAGGCCACGAACGGGCGGGCCGCGCGCCGCGAGAGCTCGTGGACCGTGCGGGCAACGACCTCCTTTCCGCTGCCGGAGGCCCCCGTGATCAGCACCGACGCCTCGGTCCGCGACACCTTGCGCAGGACGTCGAAAAGCTCCTGCATGGCGGGGGAGCGTCCGACGAGCCCTCCGAGCCGTCCCGTCTCCTGGAGCTCGGTCCGCAGGGTCTCGACCTCCGCGACGAGCCGGCGCTTCTCGCCGAGGCGCTGCAGCAGCACCTCGATCTGCGCCGTCCGGACCGGCTTGAGCAGGTAGTCGAAGGCCCCGGCGCGCAGCGCCTCGATCGCGCTGTCGATCGAGCTCTGGCCCGTGATGACGACCCCTTCCCGCGCCGGGTCTTCGGCGCGCCAGCCGCGCAGCAGCTCGATGCCGTCGCCATCCGGCAGATGGATGTCGACGAAGAGGACGTCGGGAGAGAAGCTCTCGAGCGCGGCGCGGGCTTCCGCGACCGTCCCGGCCGCGAGCGTCTCGCTGCCGAATTCGCGGACGGTCTCCTCCAGGCCGCGGCGGGACGCCTTGTCGTCCTCGACGATCAGGACCCTCACGCGGACTCCTCCGGAAGCTCGAGCGCCGCGACGACGCGCTCGCCGCTTTGGGCGAGCGTGAGCCTCCCCCCCGCTTCGGCGGCGTAGATCCGCGCCGCCGGCAGACCGAACCCCCACGAGCCGTCGTCCCTCGCGGCGCGCGGAGAAAAAAGCCTCTCGGGATCGGGATCGGGCAAGCGTCCGGGGTTCTCGACGACGACGCGCAGGAGGCCGCGGTCGCGCTCGCGCGCGACGGCCGATCCGCCGCCCGGCGAGGCCTCGCCGGCGTTGCGCAGAAGGGCCGTGAGCGCGGCGGAGAGCCTCGCGCGGTCGCCCCGCACCCGTCCCCCCGTCTGCCCGCGCACCTCGATGACATGCCCCGAGGCCGACGCCGCCTCCTCGACCAGGGCATCGAAATCGAGCGCCTCCGGGCTCGCCGGAGAGCGCACGAGCAACTCGCGCGCTCCCTCGAAGAGGGCGATCGCCCGCGACAGGGCCGCGCGGGCCTGTTCCGTGGCGCCGGTCGAATCCTCCCCGCGCGAGGCGCGGCGATAGGCCAGCTCGATCTGGAGGGAGGCGCCGGACAGCGCCGCGGCCAGATCGTGGAAGAATGCGCGCTGGAACTGACGTTCCATTTCCTGCGCGCCCGGATTCGGTGCAGGCATCACCATTGCAAGGTTGGAACGTCGATACTATGCCAGCCAATCGGGACCCGCGAGATCCGCCGAAATTGGGGCCTCCTTCCGCTCGGGGCTCGCTGCGGGCGCGCTTTCGCGGCTACGCCGCGATCATCCTGCTGATTCTGGGAGGCTGGCTCTACCTGACGATCGAGTCGGTGGTCCAGATCTACACGCTCGCGGCGTCGATCGGACGCTACAGCGACCTGCAGGGGCTCGCCCGCGAGGCGAGAACCGAGCTCGCCGACACCGACGCGGGGCTCGATCGCTACACCCAGACCGGTTACGGCTACGACCTCGAGCGCCACCACAAGGGCCGTGCGGGGTTGAGGACGACGCTCGCGGCGATCCGCAACCGGATCGTCACGGAGTCGATCCGGGGAACGGCCGGGCGGGCCGCGGCGGCGGAGGCGGTCTACCGCGAGGCGGCGGATGCCGCCATTGCCGCTTACGGGGCGAAGAACTTCGCGCGGGCGCGCGAGATCCGCGACCTGTCGGCCGCGCCGGTCGCGGAAACCCTCGGAGTCATGTTCGACGAGCTGCACATCGCCTTCTCGCGCAGCGTGACGACCGCCGAGAACCAGCTCGAGGACGCGCGACGCCGTGCCACGCTCTTCATCGTCGGCCTCGCCGCGCTGATCCTGATCGCGGTCGTCGTGCTCTACTTCCAGCTCTCGCGCCGGCTCGTGACCCCGATCGCCGCCGCGGCGAGCGCGCTCGGGGATCTCCTGCAGCATCGCACGCCGGACGTTCTCACCGACTCCCCGGCCGACGAGATCGGAGACCTGGGCGCGCGCTTCAACCAGGTCGCCGGCCTCGTGGGCGACTACCGCCAATCGCTCGAGGAGAGGGACATCGAGGCCTCCGTGAACGCGATCCTCTCGGTTGCCGCGACGGTCAACGACCTCGACGGCTTCTCCCAACAGGTCCTCCCAAAGCTCCTCGAGGTCACCGGCGCGGCCTCCGCGGTCCTCTACCTGCCGGGTGGCGGCGAGCTGACGCCGGCCCACGCGATCGGCGGCGCCCCGGGACAGGCTGGCCGCGACGAAGCCGTCCGCGCCGCGCGGGAGGGTCGCCCCATCTTCCTCGGATCCGACGCCACCACGCCCACCGTCAACGTCTGGAACGGGGAGGCATTGCCCCAAGGCACGGCGCATCTTCCGTTGATCCATTCGGGCGAAGTCGTCGGCGTCCTGGCGCTCGCCGCAACGGCGCCCTTCTCGACCCGGATCAAGAACGCGCTCGGTGCGATTGCTCCCGCCCTCGCGGTCGCGCTGGCGAACGCCGCGACCAACGCGCGCATCAAGCGCCAGACCGCGCGTCTCGCGGAGCAGAACCAGCTCCTGGAGGAGCAGCGGGCGCGGCTGGCGGAAACGGCCCGCGAGCTCCAGCGCGCCTCCGCGCTCAAGGACCGCTTCCTCGCGTCGGTCTCGCACGAGCTGCGCACCCCTATGACCGTGATCCTCGGATTCACCGGCTCGCTCCTTCGCGGCGCGCAAGGCGAGCTCTCGCCGCGACAGCGCGAGAGCCTCGACCGCGTCCAGCGCAACGCACGCCACCTGTTGCAGCTCATCAACGACGTGCTGGACATTTCGCGAATCGAGGCGGGCCGCGCCGAGGTTGCGTCCGAGCCCGTGGATCTCCCGGCCCGCCTCGCGCAGCTCGCGGCGGACTATGGCGAGCTCGCACGGGGCAAGGGCCTCACGCTGCGGACCTCGGTCGCGCCGGGCCTCACCACCATCATGACCGACCCGACCAAGCTGACGCAGATCCTTCACAACCTCGTGGGCAACGCCCTGAAGTTCACCGCGCACGGTTCCGTCGACGTGCGGGCCGAGACGCGCGGGCCCGATGGCTGGGCGCTGATCGTCGCCGACACGGGCATCGGGATCCCGGCCGCCGAGCAGGAGACGATTTTCGACGAGTTCCGGCAGGGAGAGGCCGCCCAACAGGAGGGCCTCGGCGGCTCGGGCCTCGGCCTGTCGATCGTCCGGCGCGTCGCGCGCCTGCTGGGAGGACACGTCACGCTCGAGAGCACGGAAGGGCGTGGAACGATCCTCACCGTGGAGCTCCCGCGCGTGATGCCGCAGGCGCGTCCGGAGACCGGCGACCGCCTCACCCGGGAGGAAACCGCGGGAACCGTGCTCGTCGTGGACGACGAGCGCGACGTGCGCGCGCTGCTCCAGCACGAGCTCGAGCCCTTCGGCCTGCGCGTGCTGGAGGCGCCCGACGGGCAAGCCGGAGTGGAGATCGCGCGCCGAGAGCGGCCGGACGCCATCGTGCTGGATATCCGCATGCCGGTCGTCGACGGTTGGTCGGCGCTGAGCACGCTCCGCAAGGATCCCGCGACGTCGCGGATTCCGGTCATCGTGCTCTCGGTCGTCGACGAGCGTGCGCGGGGCCTCGCCCTCGGGGCCTTCGACTTCGTTCAGAAGCCGCTCGACCGCGACGTTCTGGTCGCGGTCCTCCGGCGCGCCGGCGTCCTGCCGGGAGACGGGCTCGTCCTCGTCGTCGACGACGAGGAGGACGTCCGCGTGCTCCTCGCGCGCGAGCTCGCCATGGCCGGGTATCGTGCCCGCTTCGCCGCCGGCGGCGCGGAGGCGCTGGCGGCGATGGAGGAGGAAACTCCGTCACTCGTGCTCCTGGATCTGTTGATGGACCGGCCCGACGGTTTCGAAGTCTTGGCGCGGATGCGCGCGAGCCCCAAGTGGGAGAGCGTGCCGGTGGTCGTCGTCACCGCGAAGGAGCTCGCCGCCGAGGAGCGGGCGCGGCTGGAGAAGACCGCGCGGCGCGTCATTCGCAAAGGAGAGGACCTGAGCCA
>DATBIJ010000155.1:0-13056 GCA_036557025.1 Thermoanaerobaculia bacterium
AGGAGGTGTCCCGATGCCCCGCCTGACGCCGCTCGAGATCCAGAAGCATGAGTTCTCCCGCAAGTGGAAGGGCTTCGACCCCGTCGAGGTCGAGAGCCTGCTCGCCCTGATCGCGGAGGACGTCGAGGAGCTGACCCGCACCAACGTCGAGCTCACGACGCGCGTCCGCGCGCTGGAGACGGAGAATCTCGAGCATCGGGAGCGGGAGCGAATCCTCAAGGAAACGCTGCTCGCCGCGCAGCGAGCTTCCGAAGACATGCGCACGACCGCGCAGAAGCAGGCGGAGATGATCGTCCAGGAGGCCCAGGACTCCGCCGAGCGGCTGACGCACAACGCCCTCCAGCGTTCCGCGGAGATCGAGAAGGCCATCCACGAGCTGAAGATCCAGCGGGCGAACTTCCGGCTCCAGCTCCAGAAGATGATCGAGCTGTTCCAGCAGGTTCTGGAGTTCGACCGCGACGAGGACGAGAAGGACCGGCCGATCTCCTACCTGACCCGCAAGCCCGGCACGGGCAGCGCCACGTCCTAGAACCCCGCGCCCTCCGGCGGGAGAGAATGCTCCTCCCGTGAGCTCGCTCGAGATCCGCAACGCCTCCTCGCTCGCGACGCCGCGCGGGACCTCCGCCCTCCGGGGCGCCGCGCAAGGGGACATCCTTCGGATTCGCGGCGCCGCCCTGCGGGCCGAGAACGGGCGGATCACCTTCGTCGGGAGGGAGTCGGACTACGCGCGGGAGTATGCCGGCCGCCCGGCCGAGGTCACGATCGACGCCAGCGGCGGGACGCTGATCCCGGGACTGGTGGACGCGCACACGCATCCGGTCTGGGCGGGCGACCGCGGCGAGGAGATCGGGCGACGGCTGGCGGGCGTGCCGTACGCCGAGATCGCGGCCGCCGGCGGGGGCATCCACGCGACCGTTCGCGCGACGCGCGCGGCCTCCGACGAGGAGCTCCTGCGCCTGCTCGAGGGAAGGCTCGCGCGGATGCTCGCGCATGGCGCGACCACGGTCGAGGTGAAGTCCGGATACGGCCTGACGGAGGAGGAGGAGCTGCGGGCACTGCGGCTGATCGCGACGCTCGATGGCCGGCCGGATCTGCCGGCGATGGTCCCGACGCTTCTCGCCGCGCACGAGATTCCGCTGGAGCACAAGGAGCGGCCCGAGGAGTGGGTGCGCGAGATCGCCGAGAAGATCGTGCCCGCCGCCGCGCGCGAGAAGCTCGCCCGCTTCTGCGACGTCTTCTGCGAACAGGGCGTCTTCACGGTGGCGCAGTCCCGCCGCATCCTGGAAGCGGCGCGCCGATCCGGCATGGGCTTGCGCGTCCATGCCGACGAGCTCGCCCGCTCCGGCGGCGCCCGGCTCGCGGCCGAGCTCTCGGCGGCCTCGGCGGACCACCTCCTCTGGATCGGCGAAGAGGAGATCGCGGCGCTGGCGGCGTCGGGGACCGTCGCGGTGATCCTTCCGGGCACCGCCTGGTGGATGCGCTCGAAGAGCGCTCCGGCCCGAGCGATGGTTTCGGCCGGCGTGCCCGTGGCCGTCGCCTCGGACGCCAATCCCGGGACCTGTTACACCGAATCGCTCGCGTCGGTGGCCGCGCACGCCTGCCTGGACGCCGGCCTGAGCGTCGAGGAGACCCTGACGGGCATGACGTTGAACGCCGCGGCCTCGCTGGGCCTCGCCGCCGAGATCGGGTCGCTGGAGGTCGGCAAGCGGGCCGACGTCGTCGTGCTGGACGCGCCGGACGACCGGCATCTCATCTATCATTGGGGCATCAATCTCGTCCGCGCCGTCGTGGCCCGCGGGGCGAGAATGGTGTGACACCATGACCACCAACGACTTCGAGAATCGGCGGGTCTCCGAGCTTCTCGACGCGCTCGCGTCGGATGCCCCGACCCCCGGCGGAGGCACCGCCGCGGCTCTGGCGGGGGCGATGGGCGCCTCGCTCGCCCAGATGGTCGCCGCGCTGACGCTCTCGAAGGAGAAGTACGCGGCCGCCCACGAGATCGTCCGCCCCATCGCCGAGGCCGCCGCGAAGGCCCGCGCAAGCCTGGTGCGTCTGGCGCGCGAGGATTCCGACGCCTACGACGCCGTCGTTGCCGCGCGCCGTCTACCCAAGGAGACCGACGCGCAAAAGCAGGAGCGGCAGCGCGCCATCGACGCCGCCAACCGGCGGGCCGCCGAGGTGCCGCTGGAAACGGCCCGGGCCGCCGTGGCCCTGATCGCGCTGCTGCCGGATCTCGCCGAGAACGGCAACCCCAACGCGGCGTCCGACGCCGGGGCCGCCGCCCTCCTGCTCGACTCCGCCGCGGAGGGCGCCCTGCTGAACGTCGGCATCAACCTCGGCGGCATCCCCGACGCCGATTTCGTCGCGAAAATGCAGAAAGAGACGCTGTCACTGCAGGAAGAAGCCCAGCGCGCGCGCTCGCGCGTCATCGCGTCGGTACGCAAGAGGTTTTGACTCAGCGAGTTGACGGCGAAGCGGCGCGCCGGATTTTTCTCTTGACACGCGCCTGCCGCTCTGTCACACTTGTCCTATTGAATCGCGCGGTACCCAAAGGGCCGCGCGATTTTCTTTTCCGGGCATCCCCTCCCCTGCCGGTAAGCTCCTTCCCGCTCGGACATTAGCTGCTCCCGCGACGACTCCGGGCGCACGGAATCTCTCGCGCCCGCATCACCAAAGACGCGCCAAAGCGCCGTTTCGGTCCCCTCGGACCGCCGAGCGGCGGCGGCAATACAATCCGGCCTTCATGCCGGCGACCCGTGGAAAGCTCTACCTGGTGGATGCGATGTCCAACATCCACCGCGCCTACCACGCCATCCCGCGGCTCTCGACCACGACGGGCCGGCCCACCAACGCGATCTACGGGTTCGTGACGATGCTGCGCAAGCTCCTGCGCGAGCATCGGCCCGACCACATCGCGGTCGCATGGGACGGGCCGCATCGCACGGTGCGTCACGATGTCTACGAGGGCTACAAGGCGAACCGCGTGCCGATGGCCGACGACCTGCGCGCGCAGATCCCCGAGATCCGCCGCGTGCTCGACGCGCTGCGGATCCCGATCCTCGAGCTGCCCGGCTACGAGGCCGACGACGTCATCGGGACCCTCGGGGTCAAAGCCGTCGACGCGGGATTCGAGGTGGTGATCGTCACGGCGGACAAGGACATGCTCCAGCTGGTCCGCCCCGGCCTGCGCGTGTACCACACGGGCCGCGAGAAGTTCCTCGACGAGGAGGGCGTGCGGGAGTTCTTCGGCGTCTCGCCCGCGCAGGTCATCGATGTGCTCGCGCTGATGGGCGATTCCGTGGACAACGTCCCCGGCGTTCCCGGCGTCGGGCAGGTCACCGCCAAGAAATGGATCTCCGAATACGGGAACCTGGGGGAGCTGCTCGCGCGCGCTTCGGAGATCAAGGGGAAGGTCGGAGACAGCCTGCGCGCGAACACGGACAACGCGACGCTCTCGCGGCGGCTCGTCGAGATTCCGACGGATCTGCCGATCCCGCTGGAGCCGGAAACCCTCGCCGCCCATGAGCCGGACTGGAAGCTCCTGAAGGATCTCTTCGTCGAGCACGAGTTCCACTCGCTGGCCGCCGAGGTCCAGGGCGAGGCCGCGGCGCCGCCGGAGCTCTCCTTCCGGCGCCTGGCGCCGGGCGAGGCCTGGCCCGCCTCCCCGCGCCCCGTGGGCGTCGCGGTCCTGTTCCACCGCGACAAAGCCCTGCTCGCCGCCACCGGCGGCCCGGGAGAGGTCGCCATCGTCGAGGCGCCGGCCGCCGAGGCGGCGGCACGCTACCTCGCGCTGGATTCCGCGGAGAGCGCCGTCGCGGCGGGAGACGCCAAGCCGCTCGACGCCCTCCTCGCCCGCAACGACGACGCGATCTCGGGGGAGGTCCTGGACGTCGGGCTGATGCAGTACGTGCTCGCCCCGGGCGTTGCGAGCTCCGATCTGGCGGTGCTCGCGTTCCAGAGGCTCGGCGAGAAGGTCTCCTCGGACAAGGAGGCGGGCGTCGCCCTGGGGTCGACGCTGCCGGAGGCCTATGCCATCGATGCCGCCGACCGCTGGCTCGCGGAGCGCGCCGATGCGGCGCGGCGGCTCGCGCCCATCCTGCGAGCCGAGCTCTCCGCACGGCCGGCGCTCGAGAAGATCTACCGCGAGATCGAGAGGCCGCTGACTCCGGTCCTCGCCCGCATGGAGCTCGCCGGCGTCGCCATCGACGCGGAGCTGCTGCGAACGATGTCCGCCAGCATGGAGTCGACCCTTCGGGACCTGGAGACGCGAATCTGGGCCGAGGCGGGCGAGGAGTTCAACGTCAACTCGCCCGTCAAGCTCGGGCAGATCCTCTTCGAGAAGCTCAAGTACCCGGTCGGGCGCAAGACCGCCAAGACCAAGGCCTCGTCGACCGGCGTCGAGGTGCTCACGGCGCTCGCGGAGCAGGGCTTCACGCTGCCCAAGCTCGTCATCGAGTACCGCGAGATCGCGAAGCTCAAGGGCACCTACGTCGACGCGCTTCCGCAGCTCGCGGACGCCGCGGGCCGGGTGCACACCAGCTTCCGGCAGACCGTGGCCGCCACCGGCCGGCTGTCCTCCTCCGACCCGAACCTGCAGAACATCCCCGTGCGCACCGCGATGGGGCGCGAGATCCGCCGGGCGTTCGTCGCGCCCCCGGGACGCCGCCTCGTGGTCGCGGACTATTCGCAAATCGAGCTGCGCCTGCTCGCCCATCTCTCGGGCGACGAGAACTTGATCGAGGCCTTCGCGCAGCAGCAGGACATCCACGAGGCGACCGCCGCGAAGATCTTCGGCGTCGTGCCCGATCTCGTCAGCCCGGAGATGCGCAACGCCGCCAAGCGGATCAACTTCGCACTGCTCTACGGCATGGCACCGTTCACCCTCGGCCGGGAGCTCGGCGTGTCCACCTCCGAGGCGAAGAGCTACGTCGACTCCTACTTTGCCCGCTTTCCGCGCGTGCGCGAGACCCTCGACGGCATCCTCGAAGGAGCGCGATCCACTCGGGAGGTCACGACCCTCTTCGGGAGGGTGCGGCCGATCCCGGACATCGCCGCCTCCAACGCCGCCATCCGCGGCAATGCCGAGCGCATGGCCTTGAACGCTCCGTTTCAGGGCTCCGCGGCCGACATCATCAAGATCGCGATGGTCCGGCTCGATCGCGAGCTCTCCTCCCGCGGGCTGCGCACCCGCCTGCTGTTGCAGGTGCACGACGAGCTGGTCCTGGAGTCGCCGGAAGAGGAAGTCGAGGCGGCGGGAGCGCTCGTCGAGGAGGTCATGGAGAAGGCGGCAGAGCTGAAGGTTCGCCTGGCCGTCGACGTCGGCACGGGCCGCAACTGGCTCGAAGCGAAGTCTCCCTAGGAACCCCCTGCCTCATATACTCTTGCGCGCCAGCCCATGACCGAAATCCGACGACGTCTCACCGGTGTCCTCGTGGGGACCCTGCCCGCGGCCGCGGCCGCGGGGCTGCAGACGGCTCCTCCCTCCGTCACGCCGACGCCGGAGCCGACGCCTCCCCCGGCCGCCGCCCCGCCGGTCGTCGCCGCACCGTTGGCCGCCGCGACGGGCTCGACCAGCTCTTCCGCCGGCGGCGTCGCGCTGCCCGGATCCTTCGTGCCCTCACGAATCACGGAGACGATCACGCCGCCCCCCCCGACCCTGCCGAAGGACAATCCTTATGGTGCCGCGGTGGAGTCTCCAGCGGCTCTTCCGCCCAAGTTGACTTTCGGCGAGTGGCCGTCGGAGGCCACGCTGTTCGCCTCGGTCAAGGTCGACCGCACGGGCAAGGCGGGGACCGTTCGGATCGTCCGCGATCCGCTCCCGGGCATCAGCCGTCTCGTCGCGTCCTCCCTGGGTCGTTGGACGTTCACGCCGGCGCGGCAGGGCGGGCAACCCGCAGACGCGTGGGCTTCCCTGCGCGTCGATCTGAACCTGCAGATCGACGAGCCCAAGGTCGAGCGCCAGACCCTGACTCCGGTCAAGAAGGACGATGCCCTGCCCTCACCGATCCTGCGAGGCAAGGACGACGACTGGTACGACACGCTCCCGCCGGGAACGCCGGAGGACGGCGTGGCGCCGGTCGAGAAGCTGGATGCGCCGCCCGTTCCGAACAAGACGCGATGGGACGCGGACTCCTGGCGCGGAGCCTTCACGATGAAGTTCTGGATTCAGGTGGACGCGGCGGGACGGATCGTTCGGGCGATCCCGCTCGAGGCCTCCGATCCGGGACTGGTGCCGTACTTCCGCCGCGCGATCGCCGGATGGACGCTCAAGCCCGGGCGCGTCGCCGGTGCGGCGGCCTCGACCTGGAACGAGCTCGTGCTCGGGGGTCAGATCCGCTACGACGCGTCGATCAAGCAGATCCAGACGCTGCGAAAGACCCTCCCTCCGCCGCCGGCGGCTGCGGCCGCGGCCCCCGTCTCCCGCTGACGCGCTGACGCGCCGACCCTACGGCAACAGCTCGCGGCGGTCTCCCACGCGGCGCGTCACCTTCGTGATGTCCAGGTACTCGAGCAGCGGGATCGCGAGCTTGCGCGTCAGGCCGAATGTCTCCTTGAACTCGGACACATCGAAGGAGCTCTTCCCCGAGGCACGCAGGCGTCGGGTGACCTCGTCGACGGCGTCCTTGGCGACGATCCATCCGCCGGGAAGGCGCACCAGCGTCCCCTTCTTCACCAGGTAGCCGATCAGACCTTCCACGACCTTGGGGTGGTGGCGTACGGCGGCGACGACGTCCGCCGGCGAGGGTGGCTCGAGACCTCCCTGACGGAACGCCGCGGCGATTCGCTCGGAGAGCTCGCGCTCTCCCGGGGGAATGTCGTCCCGCCCCGGGGGCCGGGCCTCCTCCCCCGCGATCGCGAAGACGCCGCGGGACACCAGCGCCGCTTCGACCGCCTCCGCCCATCGCGGGTCCCCGTCGGGTAGCAGTCGCGCCATCAGCGTCCGGCGCGATACACCGATTGCCCCGGCGGCTTCGCGCAGGCGTTCCGAGATCTCCTTCGACGCCCGCGTCGAGAGCTCCCGCAGGGCGGCATCGGAGATCCAGCGATCGGGCGCGCGGCGCAGCAAATGCGCGCGGCCCGCCGACACCAGCGGCGCCACGGCGCGGGAAACCTCCTCCGGGGGCAGGCCGGACCGTCGCGCCAGGTCGGAATCCGCCGCGCCCGCCTCGCGCGCCTCCTCGATCCAGACCATCAGGCGATCCTCCGGGGAGCTCTCCAGGGCGTCGAGCGTTCGCGCGCGATCCCCACTCTTGCCGGCGACCCGGCGCGGAAGAGGATCGAGCACGACGCCGCCTCCTACCGTTTGCGTCGGAGACGCACGGCGGACGACGAATTTGTCGCCGGGGATCGCGGCGACCGGCTGTGCGAGCGAGAGCTGCGCCCGCGCGGATTCCCCCGGTGCGAGCACTCCCCCGTCCAGCACCCGCACGCGGGCGCCCACGTCCGAAGCGAACAGGTGGAAGGAGAGCCGATCGCCGCTCTCGAGCCGGGGCGCGCCGGGCAAGAGCGACAGGCGCACCGTCAGACGGCGCGAGACGGCGAGATGACCGGGCGTCGCCAGCGTCTGCCCGCGCGAGAGATCCGACAGCTCCACGCCGGCGAGGTTGACGCTCGTACGCTCTCCCGCTCGCGCCTCGGCGACTTCCTGGCCGTGCACCTCGACGCGCCGCGCCCGGACGATGCGGCCTTCCGGCAGCAGCTCCAGCCGCTGCTCGCGCGCGAGGCTTCCCGAGACCAGGCTCCCCGTCACGACGGGCCCGAAACCGGCGATCGCGAAGGCCCGATCGATCGGAAGCCGCACGGGACGAGCCGCCCGCGCCTCGTCCTCGAGAGTCTGGGCCGCGGCCAGCAAGGCAGCCCGCAGCGTGTCGAGTCCCTCGCCCGTGACCGAAGAGACCGGAACGATCGGGCATGCCTCGAGCGGCGTGCCGCGAAGCAGCTCCCGCACCTCGTCGACGACCAGTGTCCGCATCTCCGGCGTCACACGGTCGCTCTTGGTGACCGCCACGACCCCGCGCCCGACGCCGAGCAGCCGCACGATCTCCAGATGCTCGCGGGTCTGCGGCATCACGGACTCGTCGGCCGCGACCACGAGCAGGACCGCGTCGATGCCTCCGGCCCCCGCGAGCATATTGCGCACGAAGCGCTCGTGTCCGGGAACGTCCACGAACGACACGCGGACGCCCTCCCACTCTGCGTGCGCGAATCCGAGATCGATCGTGATCCCGCGTCGCTTTTCCTCCGGCAGGCGGTCGGCATCGATGCCGGTCAGCGCGCGCACGAGCGCGGTCTTTCCGTGATCGATGTGGCCCGCGGTTCCGATCAGAAATCGCCGCACGGTCCGCAAGGCTACACGACCGCCCCGGTGATAGCCTCGGCGCATGCTCGTCCGATTCGAGAACGATCTGAAGACGGCGCTCAAGGCCGGAGAGAAGCGCCGCGTCGCCACGCTGCGCCTGCTGCTCGCGGCCCTGCGCAACGAGAAGATCCAGGCGGGCCGCGAGCTGACCGACGAGGAGATCGAAGCGGTGCTGCGCCGCTCGGTCAAGCAGCGCCGCGAGGCGATCGAGCAGTACGCGCTCGGAGGCCGGCAGGACCTCGTCGACGCGGAGAAAGAGGAGCTGGCGATCCTCGAGGGCTACCTTCCCCCGAGCCTGTCCGACGACGAGATCGAGAAGGTCGTTCGGGGCATCGTCGCGGAGAAGGGCTATTCCTCCAAGGACGTGGGTCTCGTGATGAAGGAGCTGATGTCGTCGCACAAGGGCCGCCTCGACGGGAAGCGCGCCCAGGAGATCGCTCGCCGGGTGCTGGCGTGACGGAGCTGCGCCGACCGACCAAGGGTGCGCCCGAAGAGGTCGAGATCAAGCTCCATTGCGCGGACCTCTCCGCGGCGCGGGAAAGGCTGCGCGCGGCAGGCGCGGAGCAGGTCTCCGAGGCCCATGCGGAGTCCAACGACCTGTACGACGACCCCGACTCCACGCTTCGCGGTCGCGGCTGCACGCTGCGGCTGCGCCGGGCCGGCAACCAGGCCATCCTGACGTTCAAGGGGCCCGCCCGATTCGAGAACGGCGTGCGGCTCCGCGAGGAGCGCGAGATCACCGTCTCGGACGCCGCGGAGGCAGAGGCCATTCTTCGAGGCCTCGGCCTGAAGCGCCTCTTCCGCTACGAAAAGCGCCGCGAGGAGTGGCGCTGGAACAACTGCCTGGTGGCGCTGGACGAGACCCCCATCGGACGCTTCGTCGAGGTCGAAGGAGATCCCCCCGCGATCCGCCGCGTCGTCACGGAGCTCGCGCTGGACTTCGCCGACGCGATCCCCTACTCGTACCCCCGCCTCTACGAGCTGCGGCGGGAGCACGACGGGACACTTCCCCCGGACATGGTGTTCCCCATAGCGGACTGAGCGGCGGCGGGCGCGGCAGGCTCATTCGTGAAGGCCTTCCTGCTTGCCGCGGGGCGCGGGACGCGGTTTCTCCCGGTCACGCGGTTTCTGCCCAAGCCCCTCTTCCCGTTCCTGAACGTGCCGCTGGCCCGTGCCCATTTGATGCGCCTCGCCGCGGCGGGTGTGCAGGAGGCAGGCCTCAATCTCCACCATCGTGGTGGCCAGATCGTCGGCGAGCTCTCTCAAGGCACGTCGGATCTCCCGAAGCTTCGCTTCTTCGAGGAGGCCACGATCCTGGGCACCGCCGGCGCTCTGCGCAATGCCGCGCCGCTGCTCGCCGGCGGCGACTTTCTCCTCGTCAACTCCGACACGGCGATCGCGCCCGACTACGCCGCACTGCTCCGGCGGCATCGTGAGAGCGGATGCGCCGTCACGCTTCTGCTCGTGGAGAACCGCGAACCGGAGCGATTCACGCCCGTCGCCGTGGAGGGGGACCTCGTGACGGGATTCGGCGCAGCCTCCGCGCGGCCGCTGCTGTACACCGGCGTCTGCGCGATGTCCGCCGATTTGCTCCCGCGCATCCCCGAGGGGTTCGCTTCGCTCGTTTCCGACCTCTGGGAGCCGCTTCTGCGCGAGACGCCCGGCCGCATCGGATGGGTTCTCCACTCCGGGAGCTTCGCCGACCTCGGCCGACCGGGCGATTTCCTGCGCGCGACGATCGAAGCGCTCGAGCGCGGAGACTCCTTCCCGGCCGGCTCGGGGAGCTTCGACGCGCGCCGTCGGGTCCTCGAGCGTCTTCCCGGCGCCGCTCCCGAAGCGCGCGCTTGCGTCCTCGGCGACGTGCGAGTCGGGCCGGATGCGCGCCTGGAACAGTGCGCGATATGGAGCGGCTCTTTTGTCGGCCGCGGGGCGCGACTGCGGCGCGTCGTGATGGCGGGCGGGGAGGTTCCCGAGGGCGCAAATCACGAAGAGGCGCTCCTGTGGGGTGAGCCGGGAAATGCGGCGATGCCGTTTCCCCTCTGACGGGCGCAGATACCCTTCCAGCGTTGGGAATCCTTCCAGGTTCATCGAGTCCACTCCCGTTCCCCCGTTTTCCAGTAGAGAAATCCCACTTTCGCCGAGCGTCCGAAGATCCGCACGACGCCCATGCGGTTGCGGCCGTCCCACAGGTACACGGAGCCTGGCGAGCTCTCTCCGACCGGCGAGAAGGAACAGATGTCGGAGAGCCCGAAGCGGATCGGATCCGTCGTGGGCGTGAGCGTGCGCGCGGGGTCCGAGGGATCGGGCGCGCCCGGCCGAATGCCGGGCATCACGTCGTTGCGCGTCCATGGGAAATGCACGCCCAGCGGCGGATCGATCCCGCTCGTGATCTCGGCGTTTCGAATCCCATTGCCGTTGCCATCCCCGTAGAGCGTCCACTCCCAGCGGTCGCCGTTTCGGCGGAACTTCAGGCCCGTGTAGCGCCCGGTCGTGATCGCGTAGGAGCGAGCTCTCCAGAAGGCCGCCGCCGTCTCGGTGGCGGCCGAGCGGACCGCGATCGTGGCCTGGAGCGAGAACGCCGATACCGCCGTCAGGAGGAGCAGCGACGAGCCGATCGCAAGCACCAGCAGGAGCTCCAGCACCGTGATGCCGCGCTGTAAGTTTGCGAGCGCGCGGAAGGGCCCGGGGCCGCCGAAGCGGCCCCGGGCTTGGGATGTGCTCACCGGCTGCTGCCCGCCGGGACCGCGGGCTTGGCGGCGGGCTTGGGAGCCGGCTTGGGGGCTGACGCGGGGGCGGCGGCGCCGCTCTTCTTGCCGCTGGGCGCCTTGAGCTTCTGTGCGAGCGTCGTGGGACCGCTCACGGCGACGTACGGCTTGACGGTCAGAAAGAGCTTCTCGCCGATCCCCTTGACCTCCATCAGGTCCTCGACTCGCTGGAACGGGCCGTGCGCCTTTCGGTAGTCGACGACGCGTTCCGCGACGGAGGGACCGATTCGGGGCAGGTAGGCGATCTGTGCCGCGGTGGCCGCGTTGATGTTGACCCGCGGCGTCGCGGCGCTTTGCGCCGGAGGGACCTTGGTTTCCGCGGTCGCCGCCAAAGCGTTGGCCGAAACAGCCGATAGCCCGGCGGCCAGGAGTGCTGCGGAAGCGGATGTCAGTCGCATGATCGAACTCCTTGCCGGGCTCACACCGGCGTCGAACGAAGCAAAGACGTGTGAACGTGTGTCTGTGTGTGTCCTCATCGGGCCCATGCGCTCAGGCGTTCTCCATCGGCACCTCCTTTCGCGGGCCGACCAGTGGCGAAAGGCGTGCCGACAAGGCGCGCCGGCCTATCCGCTTGCGGCGGCGGGACTTCGCGCACAAGTCAGGAGCGGCAAGGCATGGCGATCGTCAAAGGAAGCTCCGGCTCTTTCTCGCGCGAGCGCTCGCAACCCGCTCTGGTGACGCCGCTTGCGCCGGCGCAGGGACAGCTGACATCTGCGCAAAGAAACCGTCAGACGCCCGGGCGATACACTGCCCGCGCGATGCCGTCGCGAGAGCTGGTGGTCGGGATCTCGGGAGCTTCCGGAGCGCGCCTGGCGACGCGCTTCGTCGAGCTCACGGCGGCCGCCAAGGGCCTGTCGCGGCTGCACCTGGTCTTTTCCGATGCGAGTCTCCGAGTCGCCACGAGCGAGCTCGGTGTGGAGATTCCGACGCCCCGCGACTGGATCGCGCGCCTGCGTCTTCCCAAGGCCGCTGCGCGCAAGCTCACGCTGCACGCCGCGGAGGACGTCGGCGCCTCGATCGCCTCCGGCTCCTACCCCGTGATCGGAATGGTGGTCATCCCCTGCAGCGCCGGAACGCTGGGAGCGATCGCCAACGGGATCTCGCGGGATCTGCTGCAGCGGGCGGCCGACGTGAACATCAAGGAGCGGCGTCCGCTGGTGTTGGCCTTTCGCGAGTCGCCCTACTCTCTGATCCACGTCGAGAACATGCGGCGCGTCACGCTCGCGGGAGCGATCGTCGCGCCTCCGGCGCCGGCCTTCTACATCGGCGAGCCCTCGATGGACCGCTTCCTCGACGCCTATTGCGCGCGCATCGCGCGTCTGGCCGGCGTCGAGGTGCCGCAAGCGCAATTCCGCTGGGAAGGAACCCGCCCCGCGCGGAAGACCCCTCGCACCCGATGAGCGCCGCGACCGATCACGGTGTCCCTGCCCCACCGGCGCGCGGAGTCATTCCATTGCTTCGCACGACGCTGGAGATGATCAAGTTCTCCCACACGCTCTTCGCGCTGCCCTTCGCGCTGCTGGCCGCCGTCCTCGCGGCGGGCGGTTGGCCGCCGCTCGCGACGCTCGGAAAGATCCTGCTCGCGATGATCGGGGCGCGCAGCGCCGCCATGGCGCACAACCGCCTCGCGGACCGCAAGATCGACGCCGCCAACCCTCGCACGGCGGGACGGGCCCTCCCGGCGGGGCGGCTCCCGGCTGCTTTCGTCTGGGCCTTCTTCGTCGCCTCGGTCGCGCTCTTCCTCGCGGCGGCGGCGACGATCAACCGCCTCACCCTGCTGCTCTCCCCGGTCGCGCTCGCGCTGCTGCTCTTCTACGCGTACACGAAGCGCTTCACCTGGACGTCCCATTTCGTGCTCGGGCTCTGCCTCGCGATCGCGCCGGCCGGCGCATGGATCGCCGTCCGCGGCGGGCTCGACACCCTGCCGATCCT